>JBGTIG010000376.1:0-16595 GCA_041745755.1 Lysobacterales bacterium | reverse complement strand
GTGAGGCCGCGCGTCAATACCAGCGGCACGTGCGAGGCGGCCGCCTCGCGCCTGGCGAACGCGTTGAACATCGAACGCAGGGGCTCGAGCTCGGCGCTGCCCTCGCCGAAGGTGCCGGTTGCCACTTCGGTGCGGAACGGCACGGCGGGCCGCACCGAGATCTCCACCGACTGCTTCGCCGCGTACTTGCCACTGCTCGCGGTGAAGCGCAATGCCGCGACCCCAGGCTCGCCGCCGGCCTTCAGGCGGAACACCGCCACGCCCTCGCGCATCTCGGCGAGACTCAGCATCCGGCTGCCTGCGCCGACCGCGATCACCTGTGGCGACGGCGCCAACGCCACCGTCACCGGCAATGTCTTGCCGGCGAGGCCCGTGACGTTGTTGGCGACACCGACGCTCACCTCGAACTCGTCGCCGGGCGCCACCATCGCGGGCACGTTGGGCGAGAGCACGAAGTCCCCGCGCACCGTCGTGGCCGACTCGTCGATGCCCATGCGCTCGGCGGTGACCGCCACCGCCATCACGCGCAGACGCCCGTTGAAATCCTCGGGAATCGTCCAGCGCAGCGTCTTCGCATCCTCGACATCGACGATGCCCGACCAGAACACCGCGGGCGGCGCGCGCTTCTTGCGGAAGGGATTGAGATTGCGGCCGAGCATGCCATCGGCGTCGCCGCCGGGCGCTGCCATGCTCATGAGCCTGGCGAATTCGGGCAGGATCAGATCGAGGATCTGGCTGGTCTCGACCTCGAGCATGCGTTTGCGGAAAAAATGATCGAGCGGATCGGCAAGCCGGTAACGCGCAACCTGCAGGATGCCCTCGTCGACCGCGAACACCACCACGCGCGCCGGCTCGTCGACCTCCACGCGCATCGCGAGCTCGCTGCCCGGCTTGACCACGGCGGGCACCTTCACGCTCACCGGCGCGCGCCGCGCCTGCCGATCGACCGAGAACGGCGCGATGCCGTAACTCATCGGACTCATGAAGATCTCGTCGGAGGACGGGTCGCGCATGAACTCGACGTTGATGTAGCCGTTGCCCTCGAACCCTTCCGGAATGCGGATGCGCTGCACCGACGCGGTCGTGTCCGCCTTGAACCACGCATGCGCGAACACGCGCTCGCGCTCGATGGTGATGAGGCCGGAGCCGGCGTACGGGGCGCGGATCGCGATTTCGATCTCCTCGCCCGCGGCGTAGTCGGCCTTGGACAGCTTGAGCTCGAGCTCCGCGTTGCGTTCGAGCGAGCGCGTGAGATTGGCCTCGCCCGCCACGGACCAGCTCACGCGGTTGAGTTCCACGCCATTGGCGTCCTTCACCACCAGCGCGAAACTGCCGGGCTTCGAGGTGTCGAGCGGCAAGCGGGCGCCGGCCACAGGCAATGCCAGCGCCGCCTCGGAGATGAGGATCTCCTTTGGGCGCGATTCGTACTTGTAGACGCCCGAATCCTGCTTCGTCAGGATCGACACGAAGCGTCGTTCGACGAGCGCCAGCTTGAGGCCGGACACCGCCGTTCGTTTCGCGCCCGGATCGATCGCGATGAACTCGGCAAAGCGCGCGGCGTCGCGTTCGACGTAATCGAGCTCGCCGTCGGCCTTCGCACCGACCAGATAGTCGAGTGGCGACACCATGCTCGCGACTTCCGCCGCCACGCTGCGGCCGCCTTCGGCCTCGAATCCCCGTGCGAGGAAGTGCAGGCGGTAGGTCGCGTTCTCGAAACGCTCGAGTCCGAGCGGAAACACGGCTTCGCCAGAAGCGTCGGTCTTCTGCTCACCGAGAGTTTCGCTGACCGGCTCCTTGGCGTGGCGCGGGTCGAAGAAGCGGAAATCGGGGTGGCTCGCGAACGCGGGAAATACCGGCGCGAGCGTGAGCTTCGCCTCCACGCGCCGATCCTGCGCCGGCGTCCCGAAGAGATTCTGCAGCGACACGCGTGCCGAGAGCTGGTCGGGCTTGACCCAGCCTTCCGTCACCGTGCGGGACAGCGACGCCGTGGCCCGCATCCGGTCGGGCAGGAACTCCTTCACCTCGACGGTGGTGGACCCGATGCTCTGCCGCTCGCCTGGCCGCTTGATCAGCGAGAGGTTGATCGAATACGTGCCGGTGGGTGCGCTCTCCGGCGGCGTGTGGCTGAACTCCTCGAAACCCTTCGCACCGACGCTGAACTTGCGGTTCGCCACGCGCAGGCCGTTGGGATCGAACACTTCCACTTCGAGCGGCAACGCATCGAGCGCGAGGCCCCAGTCGGCCGCGCGCACGATCATGCCGACATGGAAAGTGTCGCCGGGCCGATACAGGCCGCGATCGGAAAAAAGATGCGCCGAGAGATCACCGGCTGCGCTCGCGCTCTCGATCCCGCCGACGTCGAAGCGCGAGTAGTCGAGTTGGCGATCGGAAGAGGCCAGCGGCAGGAAGGAGAGGTCCTCGCCCCGGCTGACGACGATCAGCGACGGGGACTTTTCGCGCTTGAACGCGTCGAGCGGCGCGATGCGCGCGCGGCCGTCGGCGTCGCTGGCTTCGCTCACGATCGTCTCGCCATTGCGTCCCAGCACTTCGACGCGCGCGCCGGCGACGGGGTCGCCGTTGGCGATCGACTGCACGAACACGTCGAGGCTGCCGTCCTTGGATTTCTTGAGCACGAGTCCGAGATCGGTGACGACGACCAGGCGCGAGTCGTGGATTTCGCCCTCCCAGTCGTCCGATTCATTCTCCGGATGCGCGGGATCGTGCTGGTAGAGCCGCAGCAGGAACACGCCACGCCGATCGGGATTGCCGAGATAGTCCGACAGGTCCACGCCCTGGTAGTGCGCCTTGCTCGGACCGATCGCCGGGAAGGGCAGCTTCTGCACGAAGCGTTCCGTGATCTGCTCCGGCGACATCGCGCCGAGTTCGGGCACCTGGTAGGTGCCGTAGTTGAATCCCACCAGATGCTGCAACTGCCGCGGCAGCAGGCGCGAGACCTCGAACTTCATGCCCGGCATGTTGCGCGCGACGACGGCGACGCGCCTGTCGCCGCTCAGCGACAGCAGCGATCCTTCGCCGAGAAAACGCAGGGTCTGCGGGTAGGGCGGCACCTGGAACACGCGCGTGTCGTGCTTGCCGAGGATGTAACCGCCGAAGGACTTGAGGCCGCGACCCACGCGCACGAACACGTAGCGGCCGACATCGGCCTGGTACCTGAAGCTCTGGAACTCGGCGTGGTCCTGTTCGGCCGCCACGGGATCGAGCGGTAGCGGTTGCGACACTGCGAGGATGTTCTCGCCGACGTCGGCGGTGCTCCAGGCGTAGGGTCGGTCCCGGTAGTTCCTGGCGGGATCGGGATGCTGCAGGGGCAGCACCCACGCTTGCGTGGCGCGTTTCGCCGCGACTTCCGTCACCGACTGCGAAAAACTCACCACCGCGATCTGCTCCGGTTCGAAGCGCGCGTTGTCGACCAGGGTCGGTTCGACTTCCGCCACGGTCAGGCTGTAGAGACCCGGTACCGGCACGCGCGCCTCGACCGGTGTCCCGGTACCGCGGCCACCGCGTTCGGCCTGCACGCCCTTGTCCAGGGTCACGATCAGGTCCTGGGCTTCGCGCGGCAGGCTCAGGGGTTCGGAATGCACGAAGCCCTTGAGCCTGTGCTCGTCGTACGTCACGGTGAACGCGCGCTTGCGGGGCTTTCCACGCCGGTCGCTCAGCACGATGCCGAGGCGCTTCTCGAAGCCGGCGACATCGACCGGATGGCTGAATCCAAAGGCGACGATGACCTTCTTCAGCACGGGATCCTGCGGATCCTGGTAGAACTCCGATTCCGCGATGGTCGCGAGGAAAGCGGGCGTGTGGAACTCGAACCCGCGCTCCGCCACCCGCACCTGCGGCGCGAACAGCGCCGAGGGATCGAAGGTCACTTCGACCTCCTCGCCGATCGGCCAATCCGACTTCGGTCGGAACACGAGCTCGCTGTCGCCCTCCCAGTGCCAGGTGCCCGCCAGCGCCGGTTGCGTGCGGATCCCCTCGATCACGTCCTTGTCGACGTTCTCGATGGGCGCGACCGAGCCCTCGAAGACGATGCGGAGCGGATGTACCTCGACCGTCTCTTCCGAGTAGTCGGCAGGCGCCGGCGCTTCGACCGCAATCGCGATTTCCACGGGCTCCGGTGCTCGCGGCCGGCTCTCGTACCAGCGGTAACCCCAGATGCCGATGGCCACCAGCGCGACCAGCGAGCCGGCGATCGCCAGCGATTCCCGCGGATGGCGACGGGCGCGTGCTTCGAGATTGCGGAGTCCCTCGCGGCCACTGGTCAACCATTCCGGGGAGCGCCACGACACGGCGCCGAAGATCCCGGCGAGCAGCCGGCCCAGCGCGCGGAACATTTCGCGAAAGACATCCATGGACGGCGGATTCCCAGTCCAGCTTCAGGAGCGAAGTTGGCGCGTCCATCGTTGCCGAGCGCCTGTGGCAATTCAAGTCCGGACAAGCGACGAGCTGCGGGCAGTTTTCGCCCGCTTCCCGATCGCGAGGCTTCTGCTTTGCCGAACACGTCGCGTCGGCGGAGGCTTCCGCTTGCAGCGGCGACGTCTTTCACGGAGTTCCGGCTCGATGTCCTACCGGGTTGCAGTCTCCGCCTGGATTCGGCCCGGCGGCGGCGTTTCCACCGGCTCGTGAGCTCGGAGGTAAGCAACGAGGGCGTCCAGGTCGAGGCCAGCGTCCCCGATCTCGCGCGCCCTGGTCAGCACGGAGAACGCGTCACCGCCGCCGGCGAGGAAACTGTTGACGGCCAGCCGATATTCGCGTTGCGGAGCGATGGGCGTGCCGGCCAACTGCAAACTGCCCGGGACCAGCCGCCCCCCGGGCGGAAGCTTGAGGTCATAACGGTAGGTCAGCGCCTGCGAGCAGCTGAGCACGTACGGATGGGTCCGATCCTTCCACTGCTGCTCGAGCAATTCAGTCAGCAGCGCTCCGCTCATGGCCAGTACCTTGATGCGGTTTCCGAACGGCTGCGTGGCGTAGACGTCGCCGTAGGTCACCGGTCCTTCCTTCGAAGTGGCGGGCAAGTCCTGACGCAGGCCGCCGCGATTCATGCAGGCAACGTCCGCTCCCAGCGACTTGGCGGCCTCCACTTGAGCATCGGCCACCAGCCGGCCGAGCGGCGAGTCACCCCCGGCGTCACCTTCCCGTCGAATCTGACCATCGCGCAGTCTCGCAATCGCTTGCTCGGAGAGTTTTGCGGCGCCGCTGACCGCGTCCGCCACCAGTTGCCCGACGACGGGATCGGCGGCGGCCGCAGCGTCGACCGGTACCGGGACGTTGCGCGCGTGTGCGGTCACGACCTGTCCGGTAGCGCGATCCACCTCCAGGTCGATCGCGGTGATCCAGTGGCCGTAGGACCCGGCCTGCGTGAGCAGGCGCGCGTCCAGTCGGCAGACGTAGGCGCGATGCGAGTGGCCGGAGATGACGAGGTCGATCTCCGGATCGAGTTGCGTCACGATCTGCATGGCGGGGCCTTCGAGCCCCGAACAAGTGCGAGCATCGACCGGACCGACCGCACGCGCGCCTTCGTGCAGCAACACCACGATCGCGCGTGCGCCCTCGGCGCGGATCTGCGGGACCAGGGCGTTGATGCTGGCCGCTTCGTCCTCGAGACGCAGCCCACGAAAGTTCTCGGCCAGCAAGGTCTCCGCGGCGGATCGCGCCAAGGCCCCGACGAAAGCGATGCGCACGCCGTCGATTTCGTGGATCCGGTAGGGCGGAAATGCCGTTCGGCCAGAAGCCACATCGATCAGATTCGCTGACAGATAGGTGAACCGGGCGCCGACATGGCGCTGCTCCCCGGGTTCGCAGTCTCCCGTCGCGCAACCGCCGTGTTGCAGGCGCAGCAGTTCCGCGAGACCGTGATCGAGTTCGTGATTGCCGACGGCACTGGCCGTCATGCCGAGGTGATTGAACAGCGCAACGGTGGGCTCGTCGCGGAGCAAGGCCGAGGCCAGCGGACTGGCGCCCACCAGATCGCCGGCGGCGACCAGCAGCGTGTGTGGCCTGTCCGACTTCAGTGCACTGATGGCCTGAGACAGCGGCACCGCCCCGCCCGCCGGGTAGGACGGGGAACCGTCCGTCGAACTTGCGACCGTGGGTTCCAGGTTGCCGTGGAAATCATTGACCGCCAGCACCTGGATCCGGGCGACCGGGGAACGCTCCTGCGCGACCTCGGCGTGACGGCACCCGGCCAACACGAGCCCCAACGCCAACGCGATCACCGGACCTGCGGCAGCGGTCAACGCTCGCACCG
The DNA here is from genome assembly GCA_041745755.1 of Lysobacterales bacterium. GTDB lineage: Bacteria > Pseudomonadota > Gammaproteobacteria > Xanthomonadales > Ahniellaceae > JBBQNY01. Next base: position 10,333 of record JBGTIG010000376.1, on the reverse strand, counting down.
GGACTCCTCCAGACTGCGACCAGGGCCTCGGACCAGCATACCCGTGAGCCGGAACCCACCGCGACCCCCAGCGCAGCAAGCTGCGCTGCTACGGATCCAAGGGGCGGCGCCGCTTTCCCGTAGGCGGCGAGCTTGCTCGGCGCGAACTGCGCAGGAAGTCACCGCGAATCTCGCGGGAACCCAGCGCAGCAAGCTGCGCGGCTACAGGGCGGTCGTTTGTCGTAGCGTGCGTGCGGCGTTGTGTGGGTGGCCGCGTCTTCACCCGGCGAACGCTGCGCTGCAGGTAAGGTGCCGCGTTGATCGGGCGGTCGCGGGCCATGGCTGGCGGGCGCTGTCGCAGCCACACCCCGGAGGCTCATGCATCTGCACGGACTCGGTACCGCTCACCCCGCGCAGCGCTACACCAAGCAACAGTGCTGGGACGCGTTCCTGGAATCGACGTGGTTCGAGAAACTCGATCGCCGCGCGCGCGCCATCGCGCAGACGGTATTGATGCGCGACAACGGCATCGAGTCGCGTTATCTCGCGCTCGATTCGCTGGCCGAGAGCTTCCGGATCGATCCCGACACGCTGCACGCGCGCTTCGCGGAGCATGCGCCGACGCTCGCCTCCGATGCCGGATCGCGCGCGCTGGCCGATGCCGGGATCGATGCCGGCCGCATTGATGCCGTCATCATCAGCACCTGCACCGGTTACCTTTGCCCCGGGCTCTCCAGTTACGTGATCGAGCGCCTGGGGCTTCGACACGATGTGCAGGCGTTCGATCTGGTCGGCCAGGGTTGCGGCGCTGCGCTTCCGAACTGGCGCCTCGCCCACGCGCTGCTCGGATCCGATGCAGCGACGCACGTGCTGTCCATCTGCGTCGAAGTCAGCAGCGCGGCCATGTACCTCGACAACGATCCCGGAGTACTGATCAGCGCCTGCCTGTTCGGCGATGGCGCGGGCGCCGCGGTGCTGTCTTCGGAACCCTCGCCCCAGCACAAGCGCCGGGTCGAATGGAAGTGCGCGGGCTCGTTGACCAATCCGGGCGAGCGTGAGGCGCTGCGTTTTGAACAGCGTGGCGGGATGCTGCGCAATATCCTGACGCGGCCAGTGCCACGACTGGCCGCCGAGCATGCGGCCGAGGTGCTGCGGACCACGCTCGACAAAGCCGGCATCGGTGTGTCCGACATCGACGTCTGGATCTGGCACGCCGGTGGTCGCGACGTGCTGCAGGCTCTGCGGTCGAAGCTCGATCTTCGTGAGGAGGACCTGCGCTACAGCGCGGCGATGCTGCGCCAGTACGGGAACCTCAGCAGCGCCTTCGTCTACTTCGTGCTGCAGGCGGCGCTTGCGGACGCGGCCCCCGGCGGGAATTGGTGGATGTCCGCGTTCGGTGCGGGCTTCAACTGCCACGGCGCACTGCTGGAAGTGGCGTGAGCGCGTCACCGTCATCCGCGGCGGCTCGTGGGGGCATGCCACGGCGCGTCGAACCCGAACTGCTCGACGACCTGCCGGCGGACGATCCCCGCGCCGTGCGCTCGCGACTCGATCTCCGGCGCGTCAATCGGCTGATGGGCACCACATCGATCCTGTTGCGGGCGCTCGACCCACTGCTTGGGGGTGGCCGGACTCGCGGCCCCTTGCCGCGCCTCGTGGAACTCGGCGCCGGTGATGGCAGCCAAGTGCTGCGCCTCGCGCGTCGCCGGTGTAGGCAATGGGGCGACTTGCGCGTGACTCTGCTCGACCGCCAGCCCGTCGTCGACGCGGCGACGATCGAAGCATTGGGCAAGCTCGGCTGGCGCGCGGAAGTGCTCGCCATGGAGGTCTTCGAGTGGCTGGCCGGGCGCAAGGCCGATCACCCCGAGTTCGTCGTTGCAAACCTGTTCGCGCATCACTTCGCAGGAGCGCATCTCAAACGGCTGCTGCACGGCATTGCCGAACGCGCCCGAGGCCTTGTCCTGCTCGAACCCAGGCGCTCCCGCACGGCGCTCCTCGGCAGCCATCTTCTTGGCGCGGTGGGTTGCAACGCCGTCACGAGGCACGACGCGGTGCTGAGCGTGCACGCAGGATTTCGCGACCGGGAACTGACGGACGCGTGGCCGGCTCCGTCGGGATCGGATGGCGCGTGGCACCTGCGTGAATCTTCCGCGGGACTCTTCAGCCACCTGTTTTCGGCGAGCCGCATCGCGTGACGCCGCGGGACTTTGATGCACTCATCGTCGGCGCAGGTGTCGCGGGTTCGAGCGCCGCGATCCTGCTCGCGCAGGCAGGCTGGTCGGTCGCGGTGGTCGAAAAGCGCGCGTTCCCGCGGCGCAAGGTCTGTGGCGAATGCATTGCGGCCAGCAACCTGCCGCTGCTCGATGCGCTCGGGGTGGGCGAGGAGTTTGCCGCACACGCGGGAGCGCCACTGCGACGGGTGGCGGTGCTCGCCGGAGAGCACGAGTTCACGGCCGCGCTGCCGCGTTACGATCACCCGGTGCACGGTTGGGGTCGCGCGTTCGGGCGCGAACATCTCGACACGTTGTTGCTTGCGCGCGCGCGGTCGCTCGGCGCGAGCATCTGGCAGCCCTGGACGGTGCGCGCGATCGAACGCGATCACGGTCGCCATCGCGTCCGATTGCGAGAGACCGGCGCGAAGGCCCAACCAGGGGCACGCCCACACGCCTCGCCGGATGCAGAACGCGACACGGTGCTTTCGGCCTCGATCCTCATCGATGCCCACGGATCGTGGGAAGCGGATCCCGAGGACGCATCGCGCGCCGAGCCGTCGAGGCGAGCCCCGCCGCGCGATTCCGACCTCTTCGCGTTCAAGGGCAACTTCAGCGGAGCGGCGCTCGACGCCGACCTGCTGCCTGTACTTGCGTTTCCCGGTGGCTACGGCGGCATGGTCATTGCGGAAAACGCACGTTTGACGCTTGCGTGCTGCGTGCGTCGCGACCGGCTGCAGGCCATCCGTGCCGAGGCCCCCGGTGTAAAGGCCGCGCTCGCGGTGCAGGGGTACCTGGAGGCGAACTGCCGCGGCGTCCGACGCGCGCTTGCCAACGCGAAGCTGCAGGATGAGTGGCTCAGCGTCGGGCCGATCCGGCCGGGGATCCGGTTGCCGGCGCGTTCGCCCGACACCTTCGTCATCGGCAATGCGGCCGGCGAAGCGCATCCGATTCTGGGCGAGGGGATCAGCATGGCCATCCAGTCCGCATGGCTGCTCGCGGCCGAGATCGTGCCGCGCCGCGCCGAACTGGTTGCCAGCGGGCCAGCGGGAGGAGCGGGCGCGTCCGCGGCAACGGCATACGCCACCGCCTGGCGGAGCAGTTTTGCGCCGCGCATCCGTACCGCCGCAGTTTTTTCGCATCTTGCCATGCGGCCTTCGATAGCCCGCGCCCTGGTGCCGGCACTGCGCCGCTGGCCGGGTATTCTCACCGCCGGCGCGCGCCTTGGCGGCAAGGTCCGCTGCGTCGTGGATCCGGCGGCGATGTCGCCGTCTCCTTGATGGATACACCGCGTATGCGCGCCCGCCATCCATGCACCGGGGAAAGTCGATGACAACGTATCAGGGGCTGTGCGAGATTCTCGCGAGGGACTATCAACGCCCACCGGAATCGCTGGCGCCCGAGACGCCGCTGAAGAGCCTCGAGATCGATTCGCTCGGCGTCATTGAGCTCATCTTTTCGATCGAGGAAAAATTCAACGTCGTCGCGAACGACTCGGATACCGACTCGGCGAAGGACTTCGAGACATTGGGCGATGTCGTACGGTACATCGACCGGTTGATCGCGCAACGCGACGTGCCGGCCCTCGCAACCGATGCCACGCAGGCCGGGGATGCGGAGCGCACAACGACGCCCACCGCGTCCACGTGAAACGCGTCGCGGTGACTGGCATGGGGATCGTTTCCCCTTCAGGCTCCAGGCCGCGTGAATTTTTCGACAACCTGGTGGCGGGCCGCTCCGCGGTGACGCGGTTGCCCGCAACGTTCGCACCGAGGCTGAAGGTGCGGATCGCGGCCCGGGTCGACTTCGACGCCGACCGGTACTTCGCGCCTTCGAAGCAGCGCATGCTGGATCGTGTCAGCCAGTTTGCCCTGGTGGCGGCCGCGCAGGCGGTGGCCGATGCGGGCCTCGATCCCGGTGAGGACGAACGTCGCACCATGGGCGTGTTCCTCGGTACGGGCATGGGCGGCGCCAACGCTATCGAGGACGGCTACGCGACGCTCTACCGCGACAATTCCGATCGCGTGAAACCCTTCAGCGTGCTGCTCGCCATGAACAATGCTGCCGCCGCGTGGATCGGCAGCGAGCACGACCTGCGCGGGCCCAATCTCACCTTCTCGACCGCTTGCTCGTCTTCGGCGGTCGCGATCGGGGAAGCGTGGCGGCGCATCCGCAGTGGCGATGCGTCCACGATGCTCGCGGGCGGCGCCGAGGCACCGCTGACGCTCGGCACCCTCAAGGCCTGGGAAGCGCTGCGCACGATGGCGAGCGAGGATCCGCAGGACGCGGGCGCTTCGTGCAAGCCTTTCTCGCTTGACCGTACCGGCATGGTGCTCGGCGAAGGCGCCGCCGTGGTGGTGCTGGAGGAATGGGAGCACGCCCGGCTCCGCGGCGCGCACATCCACGGCGAACTCGTGGGCTACGGCCTCAACACCGATGTCGAACACCTGACGCATCCGAGCGTGGCCGGCCAGTCCGCAACCATGCGACTCGCGCTCGACTCGGCGGCGCTCGACCCCGGCGCGATTGGCTACATCAACGCGCACGGCACCGGCACGCTCGCGAACGACGCCGTCGAGACCGCAGCCATTCGCGCCGTGTTCGGTGCCGATGCCGATCGACTGCTGGTCAGTTCCACCAAGTCGATGCACGCGCACCTCCTCGGGGCCGCCGGCGCCGTGGAGTTCATCGCGACCCTGCTCACGCTGCAATCGGGAACGGCTCCGCCGACGATCAACCTGCGCGTTCACGATCCCGAATGCGACCTCGATTACGTGCCCAACGCCGCGCGCACGGGTCTTCGGCTGACTGCCGCCATGAGCAACTCCTTTGCATTCGGCGGCACCAACGCGGTGCTGGTCGTGCGCGGAATCGCCTGATCCCGGCACCGGCAGCCTGCGCGTATCGAAGTTTCCCATGCGCGCCGTGACCCGGCGGATGCGCGCCCCGTACCAGCGCAGCTTGCTGCGCTCGTTACCCCCGGCCGTGGCCCGACACGTGCAGATTCGCGCCGAGCAAGCTCGGCGCCAACGGTGGTCTTCCCGCCGATGCACCCCCCGTAGCAGCGCAGCTTGCTGCGCTGGGTTCCCCGCAGTCGTAGCCCGGCACGTGCGGATTCGCGCCGATCTTTTTCCGCTGAGCTTGCGTGCTAATCGTCGAATGTGGCGCCGCCACGCCGGCGGCGATCGACGCGGAGCTCAAGCACGTCCGGCCGCGAATAGTGACCGAAGGGATCGAAGCTCTGCCTTTCCTCGCGGACACGCGCGTGGTCGAGCTCGGCGATCAGCAGGGCCTCCTCGCCCACCCGGGGGGGAACGACCCACCGGCCGTCGGGCCCTGCGATGCACGAACCCCCATCGGCAGGCATGGCCGGAAGCTTTTCCCGCAACAGGTCGGCGTGCGGCGCGCTGTCCGGGATGTCCTCGCGACGCATGAGCGCCGAGACTGAAACGGCGAAACTGCGCCCTTCGCGCGCGATGAAGGGCGTGATCAATTCGGTATTGCGCGCGCTGCCGGGCCAGATCGCGACGTGCAGGTCCTCGCCTTGCGCATACAGCGAGGATCGCGCGAGCGGCATCCAGTTTTCCCAGCAATTGAGCGCACCGAGCCGGAAGCGCCCGAACACGAACGTCTCGAGCCCCGCGCCATCGCCCGGCGACCACACCAGCCGCTCCTCGTGCGTCGGCACCAGCTTGCGGTGCACGTTGCGGATCGCTCCGGTGTCATCGATCAGCACCAGTGAGCAGAACACGCTGTGTCCGCGCGCGCGGTCACGCTCGATGCAGCCGACCACCGCGAAGACGCGAGCGTCGCGGGCGGCGTCGCAGAGCGGCGCGAGATCGCCAGCTCCGATATCCACGGATTGTTCGACGTAATGCGCGAACAGTTCCTTCTGCACGGGAGACTCGAACCGCGCACCCCCGGTGTGCTCGACCCAGAACGGATAGCCCGGCAGCACGCCCTCCCCAAACGCGACGAGCCGCGCGCCGGCGTGCCCGGCCTCGCGGATGGAATCGGCGATCTTCGCGAGCGTCGCCGCGCGATCGAGCCACACCGGCGCGATCTGCGCGAGTGCAACGACGATGCGATCGGGAGTCATCTGCGGGCAGCTTCCGGACGGGTCATCACGCAGTTTTATCGCACAACGCCGACAGTTCCGAAAGCCTGCCGGTCGCATCGACGTGGCAGTTCCACGGTCCCCTGCGTGCGGGCTACAAGTGAGGCCGGACGCGTTCGAGGCGAGACTCCGATACCGAGGTTCAAAGGAGCTGATCGGACGAGGCGCATTCCCGAAGTTCCGTAGCGAAGTCGGGCGAGGTGGGGGCCTCGATGGCGCGGCTGGAGCCCCGATGGCGCCTGCCGCCCAGACCTCTAGGGTGCTTGCAGCACGTAGCAGGCGACGGGATGGTCGAGGTTCTGTGGCATCGCGTGGAGTTCGCCTGCCTGCCACGTGTAGTGGACCGTGGCGGTTCGGCCACCCCCAAGGGGAAGCACGCTGGCGATCAGAACGCGCGGCCCTACGGAGTCTTCGGTGGATCCGATCGCCACCAGGTCTTCGCGATGCTTTAGCGCAAACGTCGCGCTGCGCGCCGGATCGTCGGCGAAGGCCACGCCGTTGTGAAGGAACGAAAAGGAGAACGCGCCCGCACGCACGTCCATCGTCTGCGTGCCGACTCCCGAATGGGTGACGACGAAGACGCCATCGAGAGCGGCCCGCGAATTGACCGGGACCACGGCGCCCAGCACCTGCGCGTAGAGCGGCCGATAGTTCCCCGGCACCAGCCGCTGCGAGCCCGTGCCGCCGAGCACCGTCGTGTCGCCCAACAGGGTGTCCAGAAGATCGCCGCCGGACCGGGCGGTGATGCGGGCATTCTCCGTCTGCGAGTCGGGGAAGGGTGCGCCGTTGAGGGTCAACTGCCAGTCGAGGGCGGCTGACTGTATGTCGATGTCCGCCAGTGGCGCCGCGGCAACGTCGCGATCGCGCTCGAACACCACCCGCGGGTTCAGCGGCATCACGTTGCCGCCCGTCAGACCCTCGTACACGAGATCGTAGATTCCGGGAATGACGCGCCGCTCGAACGAGCCGACATTCGTGTGGCCGAGCACCACCTCCCCGCCCGTGGACGCATCGCGCAGCCGCACGCGGCCATTCTCCGTTTGCGACGCGGGGGTCGGCAGGCCGTTCACGGTGAAGTCGCCGGCGACTTCGACCACCGGGACGTCGAGCTCCTCGACCGGCGCGGCGATGGTGCGATCACGCAGGAAGCGCGTATCGGGATTGGCGGGAACGATCGCTCCCAGCAAACCTTCCCAGTAGGCGTCGTAGGTATCGGGAATGAGCCGGATGGTGGCGAGCTGCGCGCGGCTCTCGCCGATCTCGACGTAATCCCCGTGCGCGCTGCGCAGGCTCAGGATCCCGTTTTCCACGGCCGACGCAGGGAAGGCCGCGCCCGCGAGCCTGAACTGGAAAATCGTCACAATGGCCGGGATATCGAAGTTGCGCGCCGCGGTATCGAACTCGATGTCATGGCGCTCCCGCAGTGCGTCCTGGTTCGCCGGGATCGGGCCGCCCACACCCGAACTCTGGTAGAGCAGGTGGTACGCGCCCGGGATGAGGCGGACGTTGTAATTCGCCTGGTTCGACGAGCCGAGCACGACGCGGCCAAGCGCATGAATCCCTTCGAGCGACAACGTCGCCACGTTGACCCCGGTCTGCGGGAACGATGCACCGTTCATGCGCAGGTCGCCGCGCAAGGACGTGCTCGGAACGTCGATCAGGAGCTCGCGATCGGCGGCGACGAGCACGCCCTGGAGGACGCGCGCGGCGACATTGCGCGGGACCTGGTCCCCGGAGCGCCAGCGGTATTCGACGTCGTACACGCCCGTCACCACGCGCACGCCGTTGGCGGGTGGATCGAAACTGGTGCCGAGCAGAACGGGTTCGCCTTCCCTCGGCACGAGAAAGAACGTGGCGCTGTGAGCGGGACTCGACTGGAACGGCACGCCGTTGTGCCGGAATACCGGCGTCACCCGCGCCGAACGCACGTCCACGGCGACGCTCGCAGGCGGGGCCGCCGTGCAGTCGAATCCGCCTTCCAGCCCATTGCCGAAAATGTTCTCGCCTGCAGCCCACGCGCCTGCGGGCAACAGCCACAGCAGCACGACGCGGAAGTGTGACCAGGCATTGGGCGGTCTGAGGGGCATGCGGGCGAGTCCGCCGAATGGTTACCCAGCAGTACGCAGCGCGCCACCGGAAACGACACCGGGCCTGGACGCCCCCGCAGCTGACGGGATCGACCGGGATACAACCACGTGGCGTGTCGTTTTGGCCGCGCTACTGCGTATTCCCCGTCATGCAAGTGGTGAGGAGACCGGCAATGGGCATGCAATCCACGGCATGGCGCGGAACGTTGCGCGCGACGCTGGTGGCCGTCGGCGCCGTCGGCTGCGCGTTCGCGGGTGGCATTCCGGATCCGCCCCCGTTCAACTTCACCGTGCCGACGTCCAACGCGGATTACCAGGTGCAGTCGGTTAGCACGCCGGCGTCGGCCCACTACTTTCCGCCGCTGAAGATCCTCTCGGGTGCGTTGTCGCTCGACAACTCTGCGGTCCCGGTGTTCGGCATGCCGAACGGCTATCACGCCGGCTACATCAGTCGTGGCTTCAGCCAGCCGTATTTCAGCTCCGGCGAGCGACTGGTGCAATTCTACGACTGCTCGACGGACGACGAGGACGACACTGACTGCGACAACGGCTTCGCCACACTGGGCCGAATCCTGATGCCGGTATCGGTGTATCAGTCATCCAGCAACTCCTGCATCCGCGCGGTCCTGGGCCACGAGCTGTTTCACCACATCGAGTTCGCCTACGCCGACGCGGCCGGCGACTCCGGCTGCGGAAGCTGGATGGGTGCCACCGCATGCGAGGGGCAGGCGCGTGCGCTCCAGGACAAGATCTATATCGACCTCGATCTCGATCCGGAGGCCAGTTGTGCCGCCCCCTACCTCGGCCAGGTCGACAACTACCTCGATTCGCCGAACCAGAACCTCTGGAACTCCAGCTACGACAGCGCTTTATGGTGGACCTATTTGTCCGAGCAGTACGGGACCGTGGCCGTCGAGCCGCATCGCGGCATCGATTTTCTCGTGCGCTGGTGGCAACTTGCGGAGGACCAGGGCGACAACCCCGATGCGCTCGCCATCACCGACACGACCATCGACGAGTTTCGTCCGGGCGACTCCGCGAAGAACGCGTTTCACGATTTCGTGATCGCCAATGTTGCCAAGGACCTCGACCTTGCCAACGTGTCCGCCGCGTTCCGCAACCGCTATTCCTACCGCGACGAGGAGCCGATCCTGTTCCTCGACAACCAGATGGAGTACGGCGAGGTGCCGATCAGTTCGCTGATCGTTCCCGCCAATGGCACGCGCGAAACGAACTACACCGCAACCAATTTCGGAGCCAGCTACGCGACCTGGAATATCGCTGCGTGCGCCGTCGGCAGCCGCATCCGCTTCGAGACCGATCCTGATACGTTCTTCGGCCAACGGTTCTACACGATCACCGGCTTGCTGGCCGTGCGCGGCGACGATCCCGGTGCGCCGGCGCTGATCTACAAGAACCGGTCCACCGGCTGGTCCACGGAGCTGGTGCAGCCGAGCAATCGCTACGACCGGCTGATCAGCGTGGTCGCGGGCTGGAGCACGTTCTCCTTCGACACCCTGCGCGTGAGCTGCTCGCCGCAGCCCGTCGCGCCGCAGTTGCCCCTGCTCAGCCCCATCCATCCGCTGACGCCGGGTCCGCCCGAAACGCTCAGCCTGGGCGAGATACCGGTCTCCGTTTACGATCCGTTGACGCCGCGCGCGCGCGGACTGCAGGCACTGGCCGCCGACCAGTTTGCAGTCGAAGTGGGCGGGCTGCCCGCCGAGGTGGTGGCCACCACCGTCCGCGGTTGGGACTACCGCCTGAAAGTGCGTTTCCCAGCCCAGGCCGCGCCGGGCAATTACCCGCTCAGCGTGCGGGTTGGCGACCGCACCACCACCATTGCCGATGCGGTGACCCATGGCGCGCCGCAGCCGCAGGTGCTGCTCGCCATCGACACCTCGACATCGATGCTGCAACCGTCCGCGGGCTCGCGCCTGGCT
>JBGTIG010000375.1:0-5126 GCA_041745755.1 Lysobacterales bacterium | reverse complement strand
GCGCATCCAGCATCCGCCAGTGCGCGGCGTCGCCGCCGAGCGCGGCGTGAAGCAGCCTGGCCGACCACACCTCGCCGAGACCCTGCACGGCTGCCATCCTGTCGCCCGCCGCGACCGCAGCGTTGTCTTCCAGCTGCGACCGTGGCGGAATCCTGGCCGGGAGCGACGAATCGTCGCCCCGCGACAGTGGCGAAAGGGATGCGAGCTGGACTTGCAATGCGTCGAACTCGTCATCCAGCCACCGGCATAGTGCGTGCCGGTCCTCTGGATCGACTGCGCTTCCGGCATCCGCATGTCGCCGTCGCAGTCGAAGCCATCCGGCGTGCCAGTCGTCGCCCGCAACCGCCGCGTCCGCCAGCGCAATCAGCGCGTTGGTGACGCCCTGCATGGCCGAAACCACCACGACTTGCAGCGCGTCGCGGTCGTTCGCGCGCAGCAAACCCGCGACGTGCCGGTAACACTGTGCATCGGCAAGACTGCTGCCGCCGAACTTGTGCGCGAGGCGGGGTTGCGGTGCAGAGGGTAGCGCGCGCGAGTCGGACGACATTGAGGGCTCCTGATGGCCCCGCCTCCCTCGCCGAATGCGCCTGCAACCGCACCCGGATGGGGTGCGGAGCGGCGTGGTTCGAGTCAGCTGGACACGCGCGTCCGCACCCCTGTGGGGGTCGTCGTCGTGGTTGTGGTGTCGCGGCACTGCATGCAGCGAGAAGAGCACGCTCCACCAAACGCTGTCAACCATGGCCGCCGCAAGACGCATTGACGCTGACCGAGGTCGACACGGGGTCGTTGACCGCCACGCGCCGCAGGAAATTGCCGCGGATGATTCCCGGTGTGTGCCTCGGGCGCCCGGTCGTCGATCAACGCCATCAGGGAAAACGCCTCGGCGAAGTGGTCCTCATGAGCGCGATGGAGCGAGTGCGCATCGTTCACGAACACGCCGGCGCTGTTGGACTGTTCGTCGATGCGATTCACGAGGAGGCTGCACGGTTACGCCGGCAACGGCTTCGAGGAATTCGAAGACGAACCGCTGAAGTTTCTCCTGCCTGTTCGGTGATGGGCCGTCGTTCCGTCAGCCCGACCGAGGCAGGCGATTTGCGCACTGGCCGTGGGCAGGCACTCCTCGGGAAGAGCGACCAATGGCTGATCCGTCGCCTCAACGCTCGAATCCACCTGCAATTCGACCCATTCCTAAACTTTGCGGGAAGGCGCTGGGCTCGCCAGTGACGGGCGCGCGTGCTTGAATGGGCACATGAAGCGGGGGTGCCGCGCTCCACGGCGCGGCTGAGAGAGACCCTTGGAACCTGATCTGGAGGCCGAATCGGCCCGCCCAGCGTAGGGAGCTTCGCGTTGCCGCCAAGGGTCCGCCCCGGCGCTGCGCGCCGCCGCTTCGTCCCCCACGACCCTGGACGAACGCCATGAACGCATTGCCGGCCCTGAGCCTCCTCGAACAGACGCAAGCCCTGTCGGCGGATGTCGTGCGACCGATTCCCGGTTCGCGCAAGATCCATGTCGAAGGCTCGCGCCCCGACGTCAGGGTGGCGATGCGCGAGATCGTGCAGGACGTGACCCCGACGCTGTTCGGCGGCGAAGACAACCCGCCGCTCACCGTGTACGACACGTCCGGTCCCTACACCGATCCGTCCGTCGCGATCGACCTCGCCGCCGGGCTCGCGCCACTCCGCGTGGCGTGGATCGCCGAGCGCGGGGACACGGAGGAGTTGCCGTCGCTGACCTCGACCTTCGGCCGCACGCGCGCGCACGATGCGAAGCTCGACAGCGTCCGCTTCCCGTCCACCCTGAAGCCGCGCATCGCGCGCGCCGGCATGAACGTCTCGCAGATGCACTACGCGCGGCGCGGCATCGTCACGCCGGAGATGGAATTCGTCTCGATCCGCGAGAACCAGCGCATCGACGTGCTGCGCGAGCACGCCGCGAGCGCCCCGGCGCTGGCGCAATTGCTCAAGCGACATCCGTCCGAGTCCTTCGGCGCCGCGATCCCGGATCTCGTCACGCCCGAATTCGTGCGCGACGAGATCGCGCGCGGCCGCGCGATCCTGCCGAACAACCTCAATCACCCGGAAAGCGAGCCGATGATCATCGGCCGCAACTTCCTGACCAAGATCAACGCGAACATCGGCAACAGCGCGGTGTCATCCGGCATCGCCGAGGAAGTCGAGAAGCTGGTTTGGGCGATCCGCTGGGGTGCCGACACGGTCATGGACCTTTCGACCGGCAAGCACATCCATGAAACGCGCGAATGGATCGTCCGCAACTCGCCGGTTCCGATCGGCACCGTGCCGATCTACCAGGCGCTCGAGAAAGTCGACGGTCGCGCCGAGGAACTCACCTGGGAGATCTTCCGCGACACGCTGATCGAGCAGGCGGAGCAGGGCGTCGACTACTTCACCATCCACGCCGGCGTGCGGCTGCGCTACGTGCCGCTGACCGCGAAGCGCGTCACCGGGATCGTGTCGCGCGGCGGCTCGATCCTCGCCAAATGGTGCCTGTCGCACCACAAGGAGAACTTCCTCTACACGCACTTCGAAGACATCTGCGAGATCATGAAGGCGTACGACGTTGCGTTCTCGCTCGGCGATGGACTCCGTCCCGGCTGCATCGCCGACGCCAACGACGCGGCGCAGTTCGGCGAGCTCGAGACGCTCGGGGAGCTGACGAAGCTCGCGTGGAAGCACGACGTGCAGACCATGATCGAGGGCCCGGGCCATGTGCCCATGCAGCTCATCAAGGAAAACATGGACAAGCAGCTCGCCGAGTGCGGCGAGGCACCGTTCTATACGCTCGGGCCGTTGACGACCGACATTGCGCCGGGCTACGACCACATCACCAGCGCGATCGGCGCGGCGATGATCGGCTGGTACGGCACGGCGATGCTCTGTTACGTGACCCCGAAGGAGCACCTCGGCCTGCCGAACCGCGAGGACGTGCGCGACGGCATCATGGCTTACAAGATCGCGGCGCACGCCTCCGACCTCGCCAAGGGCGTGCCGAGCGCGCAGGTGCGCGACAACGCGCTCAGCAAGGCGCGATTCGAGTTCCGCTGGCAGGACCAGTTCAACCTCGGCCTCGATCCCGACAAGGCGAAGGAGTTCCACGACGAGACGCTGCCCAAGGACGCGCACAAGGTCGCGCATTTCTGCTCGATGTGCGGCCCGCACTTCTGCTCGATGAAGATCACGCAGGACGTGCGTGACTATGCGGCGGAGCATGGCGTGGCCGACGGGACGGACGCGCTGGCCCGGGGCATGGCCGAGAAGGCGGCGGAATTCCGCGACGCGGGGGCCGAGATCTATCGCCCGAGTTGATCTGCCGCATTTGCCTGTGGTGTAAGACACGCATGCGCTGCGGGAACGGAAAGGGCAAAGCGCGAGGAACTGGTGACGGTGCGGGTGGATGCGCAAAGTCGCGCATGGCTGGATCGCACCGCTCGCAAGCGGCGTACGTCGCGGAGCGACGTGTTGCGCGAGCTGATCGACGCCGAACGCGATCGCCACAGGATCGCGTTCGAGACCGAAGCCTGCCGGCAGTCCAGGCTCGTCGCGCCCGGCGCTGCAGACGCGGATGCGCAGCAATGGGTCGAATCCGTCGCCGATCTCGATGATTGGCGATGAAACGCGGTGCCGGCGGGGTTGAGGGAGGCGGGTGGCGCGGTTTCCCAGCCGTCCTGGGGCACGCGCTGGCCCCCCAGGCGCGAAATGCCGCACACTCGCCGCCATGAAGTTCCGCTCCAACCGCGTCCTGCGCTGGCTGCTCGCGATCCGCACGCACCCTTCCGCGCTGCTGCTCGCCGCGCAGTTGCTGAGCCTCGTGCTCTATCCGCTGATGGACGACACGCGCGACGGCCGCGTGCTGTTCGGCGCCGTGGCGCTGGTGGTGGTTCCGCTGGCCGTCTGGGTCGTCAACCGCAGCCCCGCCGTCAACTGGATCGCCTGGACGCTCGCGCTGCCCGCGATGGTGCTGTCGCTGCTGGCGATCCTGCTCGGCCGCGCCGATCTCGTGACGTGGTCGGCGATTCTCGAAGCGACCCTGTACTTCTACGCCGCGGGCAGCCTCATCTCCTACATGCTGGGCGATCACCGCGTCAGTTCCGACGAGCTGTTCGCGGCAGGCGCGACTTTCACGCTGCTCGCGTGGGGATTCGCATACGCCTACTTCGTCTGCCAGGCGTGGTATCCAGGCAGTTTCACGGGCATGGTCGATCCCGATCGTCCGCGCCGTTGGATCGAACTCCTGTTCCTCAGCTTCACCACGCTATCCGGGGTCGGCAACGGCGACATCATGCCGATCAGTTCGCCCGCGCGCGTGCTGGTCATGCTCCAGCAGTTCGCCGGCGTCGGTTACATCGCCGCCGTCGTCTCGCGCCTCATCGGCCTGACCATCGTTCGCATCCGCCACGACGACAAGCCGTAACGGTACGCGCTCGTCGCGCTCGAGCCCGGGCACCGGGCCTTGGGCGCGCCGGATCGTTGCGGGATCAGAAGTGCGGCTTGTCCGCGTCGGGAGTGGCGTTGAAACGCGCCTGCGCGTCGGTGAGTACGGCGCGCGCGGCGGCGGCGTCGCCCCAGCCGTCGAGACGCACCCACTTGCTGGCCTCGAGATCCTTGTAGTGCTCGAAGAAGTGGCCGATGCGATCGAGCCAGTGCTGCGAAACCTTGCCTATGTCGTCGATGTGCGCGTAACCGGAGAATGCCGACGCGATGGGCACGGCGATGATTTTCTCGTCGCCGCCGGCCTCGTCGACCATGCGCAGTACGCCGACCGGCGTGCAACGGATCACCGATCCAGGGATCAGCGGTAGCGGCAGCACCACGAGCACGTCCGCGGGGTCGCCATCACCGCAGAGTGTGTGCGGCACGTAGCCGTAGTTGCAGGGATAGCGCATGGAGGTCGAGAGGATGCGGTCGACGAAGATCGCGCCCGTGGCCTTGTCGACTTCGTACTTGACCGGTTCCGCGTCTTTGGGAATCTCGACGATGACATTGATCTCGGCGGGAAAATCCCGGCCGCTCGGAACGCGTTCGAAGGACATGCGATGTCTCGATCCATCGGTTTTCTTCTCCCCGTCGAGACGGGGAGAAGGTGGCGCGTAGCGCCGGATGAGGGGCAGG
>JBGTIG010000374.1:0-1879 GCA_041745755.1 Lysobacterales bacterium | reverse complement strand
GCCGGCATCCTCGAGGCGGAAAAGGTCTGGGCGCTGCACGCGGCACACGGCGTTGCCGGCAGCGCCGAAGGCTTGCGCCGCCTTCTGCTGGCGATCGTGCGTGACCTCCGCGTGGTGTTCGTGTTGCTCGCGCAGATGCTCGCGCGCCTGCGTCACGCGGGAGTGCGCTCACCAGCGGAACGGGCCGCGCTGGCCCGACTTGCGATGGACCTCCACGCGCCGCTGGCCAACCGGCTCGGCATCTGGCAATTCAAGTGGGAGATCGAGGACCTCGCCTTCCGCTACAGCGAGCCAGAAACCTATCGCAGGATCGCCGGGCTACTCGACGAGCGCCGCTCGGATCGCGAGGCTTTCGTGGAAAGCGCCGCCGCAACTCTGCGCGCAGAACTCGCTCGCGCCGGCATCGAGGCGGACATCAAGGGCCGGCCCAAGCACATACACAGCATCTGGAAGAAGATGCAGCGCAAGGACGACAACTTCGACCAGCTCAACGATCTGCGTGCGCTGCGCGTGCTGGTGGGAAGCGTGGCGGACTGCTACGCGGCACTCGGCATCGCGCATGCGATCTGGCCGCCGGTGCCGTCCGAGTTCGACGACTACATCGCGAGGCCAAAGGGCAATCGCTACCAGTCGCTGCACACCGCCGTGCAGGGACCCGACCGTCGAGTCATCGAGATCCAGATTCGTACCCACGAAATGCATGCGCATGCCGAGCTGGGCGTGGCGGCGCACTGGCAGTACAAGGAGGGCGGCAGGCCCGGCGGCGACGCGGCTTTCGAGCGGCGCATTGCCTGGATGCGGCAGCTCATCGACACGCGCAGCGGGGACGAGGAAACCGGCAGCCTGATCGCGGCACTCGACACCGAACTCGCGGACGAGAGGGTCTATCTGCTGACGCCGCGTGGCGAAGTGATGGATCTGGCGCACGGCGCAACGGTCCTCGACTTCGCCTACGCGGTGCACACCGAAGTCGGACACCGATGCCGCGGCGCGAAGGTCAATGGACGCATCGTTCCGCTCGTGCACCAGCCCGTCAGCGGCGACACCATCGAGGTGCTCACCGCCAGGCAGGGCGAGCCGCGGCGCGACTGGCTGATCGCGGAGCGGGGCTACCTCAACACCTCGCGCGCACGCGACAAGGTGCGCGCCTGGTTCCGTCGAATCGACACCGAACGCAACCTCAGCGCAGGTCGCGACCTGCTCGAGCGCGAGTTCCGGCGGCTCGGACTGCCGTACGCGAATCTCGATCGACTCGCTGCCCATCTCAAGCTCAAGAGCGTCGACGAGCTGCTGCTGGCAGTCGCGCTCGGTGACATGACCGGCGGACACGCCGCGCGCGCGCTGCACGAGCTGTCGCAGCCTCAGGCGAGCGCCGTGGCGGCAGGGGAGGAATCGACCCCGCTCCTCAAGCGGGCGGATTCCGCGCCGAGTGGCGCCGGATCGCGCATCGTGATCGAAGGCGTCGGCAATCTGTTGACGGTGCTCGCGCGTTGCTGCCAACCGGTCGCGGGGGATGCGATCTCGGGATACCTCACGCGGGCACGCGGCGTGAGCGTGCATCGCTCACAGTGCCGGAGTTTTGCCGTACTCGCGGCGCGCGATGCCTCGCGCGTGGTCGAAGTCGACTGGGGCCGCAGCGCGGGCCGCGACTTCGCTGTCGACGTGCTGGTGCGTGCCTACGACCGCCGGGGCCTCCTCAAGGACGTCTCCGCGGTGATCAGCGCAGCCGACGTGCGGGTGGCCGCCGCGACTACGCGTGGCGACGGCGCGAGCGGCGAGGCCGAACTGCACTTTTCCCTTCGCGTCGGCGATTTCGCGCAGCTGTCGGGCCTCCTGCATCGCCTTGCCGCACTGCCCAATGTACTCGAGGCGCGGCGCG
>JBGTIG010000373.1:0-10745 GCA_041745755.1 Lysobacterales bacterium | reverse complement strand
GTCTTGCGCGACCCCGCACCCCGGCGGCGGTGCCCGCATGAATCCGGCACCGATCGGCGCCGTCGCGCTCGTCGCCGCCGTCGTCATGGCGATCGCCTGGCTGTGGCAGACCCGCACCCTCAACGCGGGTTGGGTCGACGTCCTCTGGGCTTCGCTGACCGGCGGCGCCGCCATCTGGTACGGCGCCAGCGGCACGGGAGCGTTTGAACCCCGCCTGCTGACGGCGATGCTGGGCGGACTCTGGGGCCTGCGGCTGGCGACCCATCTCGGCGCGCGCCTGTACGGACAACCCGAGGACAGCCGCTACGCGTCGATGCGCGAACGCACCAATGGCAACCAGCGCGCGTTCGTCGTCATGTATGCGATCCAGGCCACCCTTGTGGTGGTGTGTTCGCTGCCGTTCTTCGCTGCCAGCGCAAATCCCGTACCTGGATTCACGGCGTGGACCCTGGCGGCCATCGGCGTGTGGTTACTCGGAGTGGGCGGCGAATGGCTGGCCGACATCCAGCTCGCCCGCTTCCGCGCGCAGGCGCAGAACAAGGGTGGCGTGTGCGATGCCGGGCTGTGGCGATTCTCGCGGCATCCGAATTATTTCTTCGAATGGCTGCACTGGTTTTCCTACGTCCTGCTGGCCGTCGGATCGCCTTTGTTCTGGCTCGCCTGCCTCGGACCGGTTCTCATGTTCGTGCTCGTCTACTTCGTGAGCGGGGTCCCTTTTGCGGAGCGCGCTTCGCTGCGTTCGCGCGGAGACGCCTATCGCGATTACCAGTCGCGGGTCCCGAAGTTCTTTCCCCTGCCGCCGCGCGGTTCCAGGGATCGCCAGGCATAGCCGGTTTCATCGGTGGCGTCTGGAAGACGCGCAACCGATCGCTCGCGAGGGCTGCCGTCGGCGGGCGAACCTGGCAACTGCCGCAACAACCGGATTACGCATCACAGTTTCCCAATCAGGAGTCGCATGTCCCTCATCGAACTGGCCGAACGCGGCCATCTGCCGGATTCCGTGCTGCGCCTCGGCATGCGGCGACTCTGCGCGAAGCGTTTGCGGGAGGAACTCGCCGAAGATGTCGAGGGATCGCACGAGCGCCTGCGCGCCGGGCTCCGAAGGCTGCGTTCGAGCGCACTTGCGATCGAAACCGCGGCTGCCAACGAACAGCACTACGAGCTGCCGCCACGATTTTTCGAGTTGTGCCTTGGCCCACGCCTCAAGTATTCCTCCTGCCTGTTCCCACGCGGGAACGAGACGCTGGCCGAGGGAGAGGACGCGATGCTCGCGCTTTACGAAGAGCGCGCGGAGCTGGCGAACGGCCAGCGCATCCTTGAACTCGGTTGCGGCTGGGGGTCGCTCACCTTGTGGATGGCGGGGCGATTCCCGCAATCGCGGATCACCGCGGTGTCCAACTCGCGTCCGCAACGCGAATTCATCGAGGCGCGGTGCCGCACGCTTGGTCTTCGCAACGTGCACGTCATCACCGAGGATATCAACCGTCTGGAGCTGCCGGAGGCCACGTTCGACCGCTGCGTCTCCATCGAGATGTTCGAGCACATGCGCAACTACGAAGGGCTGCTCGAACGGATCGCGGGCTGGATGAAGCCCGGTGCGAAGCTGTTCGTGCACATCTTCTGCCATCGCAACGTGCAGTATCCGTTCGAGGTCGAGGGTGCCGACGACTGGATGGGACGCCATTTCTTCACGGGCGGGCAGATGCCTGCATTCTCAACGTTGCTGAATTTCCCGAAACACGTGGCGATCGAGGATTCCTGGCAGGTGTCCGGCCGGCATTACCAGCGCAGCGCCGAGCTATGGCTGCGCAATCAGGATGCGGCCCGCGCTGAGGTGCTCGAAGTGCTGCGCGGTGCTTACGGCGACGCCGCGCCCATCTGGAACCAGCGATGGCGGATGTTCTGGATGGCGTGCGCCGAGCTCTTCGGATACAACGAAGGCAACGAATGGCTGGTGGGGCACTACCGATTCGCGCGCCGCTGACGCGCGCGGGTCGTTCGACGCCCCGCGTTCCTCCGCTACCTGTATCGGGAAATCGATGTCGAGATTCGCGTTTCTGCGGCGCGCCTGGCCCGCGCTGGCGATCATGCTGGCGGCGACGCTGCTGATTCTTGGTGGCGTGTTCGACTGGTTGCAGATCGAGGCGCTGCAACGTGAGTGGTCGCAGTTGCTCGCATGGTCCGCCGCGCGTCCCGTGGTTCTGGGGGTGGCGCTCGCGTCGGCGCTCACCTTGCTGGTCGCGAGCGGGTTGCCGGGCGGCGTGGTGATTCTGGTCGCAGGTGGCGCCTTGTTCGGCACGCTCGCCGGCGCTGCGATCGGACTCTTCGGCAACACCGTCGGCGGGACCCTTCTGTTCCTCGCGACGCGGCAGCTCATGGCGGGTGGCACCGGGCAGGCGCCTCGATGGGTGGACCGCGTGCGCGCGGGCTTCGAGCGTTCGCCGGTTGCCTATGCGTTGTTCCTGCGCCTGGCGCCGGTGTTTCCGTTCGGAGCGGCGAGCATTGCGCTGGCGTGGCTCCGCTGCCGACCGCTCATGTTCGTCGTGACCAGCGCACTCGGAGTCCTGCCGGCTACCCTGATCTTTGCAGCGCTGGGTGCCGGCCTGTCCGGCGCGTTTTCGTCCCCGGAACCGGTGGATGCGGGAATCCTGCGACTGCCTTCGGTCTGGATCCCGCTGGTCGCACTGGGCGTGCTGGGATCGATCGCCGCGTGGGTGGGATTCGTTCGTGGCAGGCGATCGGCCGCAGTCGGGGTCGGCCCCGGGTGAACGCGTGTTCACCTGCGCTCGTTACCATGCCGCCAATGCAGCCATTTGCCCGATGTTCCCGCTCGACCAGCCGATGCCACATTGCGCGCGCAGTCCTGCTGCTCTGCCTCTGCGTCGGGGGAGTCAAGGCGGAGGCGATTCGCGTAGAGATCACCGGGCTCGACGAAGCGCAGACTTCCGCTGTTCGCCGCGAGATCGATCTGACCCAGTACTCGCGCCGGAAGACGGTCACTGACTCGCAGATCGAATCGCTGGTGAAGCGCACGCCGGACCAGGTGCGTTCGGCGCTGGAAACGTTCGGCTTCTACGAGGCGACCACCGAGATCGATACGCGCCGGGAAGAGAAACTGTGGATCGTCGACCTTGCAGTCACTCCCGGCCCACCGGTGACGGTGACCTCGGTCGAGGCCAGGGTGGTCGGGCCGGGAAGCGAGGACACGGGCGTTGCCGAATTTCTCCAGCAGCTGCGCCTGCTCAATGGCCAGACCTTCGATCACGCGGTGTACGAGTCGCGCAAGTCGGCGGTGATCTCGGCGCTGCGGGCGCGGGGTTATTTCGACGCGGAGATCGAGCAGCACGAGGTCGCCGTCAGTCGCACCGAACGCACCGCGCGCATCGACCTGCTCTGGGATTCCGGCAAACGCTACCGCTTCGGCGAGGCGGTGTTCGAGGGTTCGCACCTCGACGCTGACCTGATGCGACGCTTCGTGACGTTCAAGCCGGGCGAACCGTATACGGCAAGACAGGTTCTGGAATTGCAGCAGCGTCTCACCGGCTCGGAGTACTTCGACATCGTCGATGCCAGCCCCGACATCGATGGCGCGGTCGACCACGTCGTGCCGATCAGGATCAAGCTGACGCCGAACAAGCGCACGCTCTACACCGCAGGTCTGTCGATCGGTACCGACTCCGGCATCGGCGTGCGCGGCGCCGCGACCCGACGCTACGTCAATCGATTCGGGCACAAGCTGCACGCGGAAGCCCAGGTCAGCCAGCGGCTGCAGGGCGTGCTTGCGGAGTACCGGATACCGCGCCCGGGCGACGACCAGCGGCAGCTCGCGTTCGGCGCCGGCTACGCGCAGAGCGAGTTCGAGGACACGCAATCGGACGTCTTCTCCGCGGCCGTCAGCCAGTCTCGTCTGTGGCGGGGATGGACCCGCGTCACCTCGCTGAAGTACCTGGACAGTGATTTCATCATTGGCAGCAACGCAGGCCAGAGCAGCCTGCTGTATCCCGAGCTCCGGCTGCTGCGCAAGGATTCCGACGATGTGCTGTTCCCGCGCAAGGGCTGGTCGCTCGACCTGGCTCTCCGCGGCTCGCCGCTCGAATTTGGCGGGGGGACGCGCTTCCTGCAGTTCGTCGGGGAAGCGAAGTGGATCGTGCCGATCGGTACCAACTCGCGCGCGCTGTTCCGCGGCGCGGTGGGAACCACGGACGTTCGCGATTTCGACGATCTACCGCCGGAACTGCGATTTTTCGCTGGCGGCGACCGCACCATCCGCGGTTTCGACTACCAGAGCATCGGCGAGGAGGATGAGGACGGCGCCGTGATCGGCGGCGAGCACCTGCTCGCCGTCAGCGCGGAGTACGAGTTCGACGTGTTCAGGGAATGGGGTGCGGCGGTCTTCGTGGATGCGGGCGACGCGTTCAACGACAGCTTCGATGCCAAGGTCGCGGTCGGCATCGGCGCGCGCTGGCGATCGCCGATCGGCCTGGTACGCATCGATGTCGCGGTGCCGGTCGCGGGGTCCGGTATCGAATCGACGCCGCAGCTGCACCTGGTCATAGGGCCGGACCTGTGAGCGGCCGCTCGTGAACCGCAAACGACTGCTGCGGACTGCGTTCTGGGTTCTGGTCGGCCTCCTCGCGCTGGTGACGATCATTTCGGTGTGGACGCTGGCGACTGCGAGTGGCGCGCGTTGGCTGCTGCGGCGAGCCGACGCCGCGATGCCCGCCAGCCTCACCGTGGGCAAACTCGAGGGCAGCCTGCTGCGGGGACTTCTCGTCGATGGTTTCGCCTTCGAGGACGACGGCGTGAGACTCGATGCGAGGCGACTGGAAGTCGACCTTCGTGTATTGCCATTGCTGGCCAAGCGGGTGCACGTCAACCGCATCTTCGTCGACGGCGCGAGGCTCAGGCTCTGGCCAGCGCAGAAGGCGGACGAGCCGTACATGGCCATGCAGCTTCCGGTGCGGCTGCGTCTCGATGAAGTGCTCGCCAACGATCTGGTTATCGAAGGTTTGACCGAAGAGACGCTGCTGCTGGACACGCTGGCGTTCGCGGGAACCTGGGTCGACACCCACGTGGAACTGGAACGACTCGTCATCCAGGCGCCGAACGGCCGCCTGGCGTTCCGGGGCGACATCGACCTTGCCAACCTGCTGGCGCTCGAGGGCCGTGGCACGCTCAGCTGGCAGGTGGACGGCGTCGCCTGGCGGGCAGCACTCGCCACCCGCCGGCACCCCACCGGAACCGGCGTTGGACTGACCGTGACGGCTCCGCTCACGGCGGAAGTGACGGCGTTGCTCGCGGGCGATCATTCCGATCCGCGGTGGCAGGCGCGTGTGCGGGTGCCGACGCAGACCCTGCCCGCCAGCCTGACCGGCGGCGAGCCCACCCGCGCAGCGTTGCTGATCCGTGGAGGTGGCGTCGGCCTCGACGCGCGGGTCACCGGCAGTGGCGAGTACGACGGCGAACGGTTCGAGCTCGCGGACGTCCGGCTGCGCAGTACGCCGGCCACCGTGTTCGTCGATGCGTTGGAGCTTTCGCTGCCCGATCGCGAAGCGCGCCTCGCGATCAGCGGGAAGATCGACCGCGGCGGCAAGCAGCCCGATGCCGAGCTCCGCATCGACCTCGAACGCCTTGCGCTGCCGCAGGGAGACGGCGCACCCACGGTTCTCGCCGGAAGGGTGGACCTTCGCGGCTGGCTACAGCAGTTTTCCGCGGTTGCCGCCCTGACCGCCGTGCGCAAGTCTCCGCGCGGGGACGCGAGCGCAAGCCTGAGCGCCCGTGTGCAGGGCACGCCCGATCGCATCGACATCGAGTCGTTGCGCATCGTCAGCGACCAGGGCGAAGCCGTATTGAGCGGCGAGATCGGCATCGCACCCGGGGCGCGCTGGGAACTGCGTGGGCGAGCCGAACGATTCGATCCCTCCATTTTCGCGTCCGCGTGGCCGGGCTCCATCGATGCGCGCCTGGCGTTCGACGGCAAGCGGGGCGAAACGCAGCCGGTCGGCGCGCTCGTGATCGACGGGATCGGCGGAACGCTGCGTGGCCGCGCCATCGCCGGCGAGGCGGCGCTGACTCTCGGCGAGAAAGGGCTGTTTGCCGGCAGCGGCAATGTCCGCAGCGGTGACAGCCGGATCGCGTTCGACAAACCGGCGCTCGACGACCCACGTATCGCGCTCGACGTCGATGTGCGATCGCTGGCGGATCTCCTCCCCAACGCCCGCGGTCAAGTGCAGGGAAAATTGACGCTGGACATCGCCGAATCCCCGCCCTCTGTCGACGGCAGCCTGACGGCGAGCGACATTGCCATCGACACGATCGCCGTCGGCTTGCTCGAACTGGACGCACGCGCGCCGCGCACAGGTGGCGCCGGGCATCTGACGCTGGTGGCCGAGTCCCTCGCGATCGATCGCCTCCTTTTCGAACGGGTCGCCCTCGAGGTGGATGGAACGGTCGCGCGCCACGTGGCTTCGCTGAGCGTCGAAAGCATCGAGCTCGACGCGTCGGTGGAGGCGCAGGGCTCCTTCGTCGAAGAGGGCTGGCGTGGGCGGCTCTCCAAATTCGAACTGGCACCGCGGGACCTCGCACCCTGGACGTTGCGCGAGCCGGTGGCGGTCGTCGCCAGTTCCAGCGTCTTCAGCATCGCCGATCCGGGGATCTGCGTGACGACGGAAGGTCGCGATTCCTGCATCGACGCCGGCTGGAGTCGGGAGGGTGACCTCGCGATGCAGTGGAACATCGACCGGCTGCCAAGCGCTGCGATCGCGCGCGCGCTCGAGCTTGCGGGCATCGCCACCCTCGAGATCGATTCAGCACTGTCGAGCCAGGGAACGTTCGTGCGTACCAGCGATGGGCTCCTGCGTGGCGGCGGCAGCGCCAGTCTTTCCGATGGGCGGATCGTGATCCGGCGTGCACAGGATCCGATCGTCGTCGCGATTCGTGATCTTCGCCTGGACGCCAGTGCCGATGCCGCTGGCGTGCGCGTGCGGCTCGGCGGAGTCGTCAACGAGTCGGGCAGGATTGCGGGCGACCTCAGCCTCGGACCGGAATTCGCGCCGGGAAGCGCGCTTTCGGGCGACATTGCGCTCGAATTCGACGAGCTGTCGTGGCTGGAGGCGCTGAGTCCCGACATCGCCAACTCACGCGGCAGATTCTCCGGGCGCTTCACGCTCGCGGGCACGCTCGGCGCGCCACGCTACTCGGGCGAAGCGCGGCTCACGGACTTCTTCGTCGAGATTCCCGAGTACAACCTGCGGCTTCGCGAAGGCGACGTGCGCGTCACCGCCAGCGCCGATCGCTCCATGACCGTGACCGGAACCGTGCTGTCCGGCCGCGACGGCAGCGCCCGCATCGAAGGGCGCATCGCGCCCGATGCGAAGGACGGCGAGCGGCTGCGGCTACGCATCACCGGCGACAACTTCCTCGCGGCCAATCGCCCGGACCTCATGCTCCGCGTCACTCCGGACGTGACGATCGCAGTCGGTGCCGAACGCATTGACATCGAAGGCACGGTCACCGTTCCGCGCGCGCGCATCGACCTCTCGCGCGTCGAGGGGGGCGGGCGTCGCTCCGCGGATGTGATAGTCGTCGACGATCCGGCCGTCGAGCGCAACGATCTGCCGGTCTGGACCGACCTCACCGTCGTCGCCGGGGACCAGGTCGAACTCGAAGGTTTTGGGCTCGACGGCAAGGTCAGCGGAAGCCTGCGCATACGCAATCGACCGGGGCGCGAAGCCACGGGCCAGGGCACCTTGAACGTCACGGGCAAGTACGCCGCGTACGCCCAGCGCCTCGATATCACCCGTGGCCGCGTGGTGTTCAATCGCACGGCGCTCGACAATCCGCAGCTCGACATACGCGCGACGCGCAGGGTCGGCACGATCACCGTCGGCATCCGGGTCGGCGGCACCGCGCGCGTTCCCGAGTCCGAGGTGTTCTCCTCGCCGGCGATGGATCAGTCGGACGCACTGGCCTATCTGGTGATCGGCCGGCCACTGCGAAGCGCGAACCGCGCGGATGCCGGCGCGATCGCGAACGCGGCTGGTGCGCTCGGCGGTCCGAGCGGCGATCTGCTTTCCAGTTCCCTCGGAGCGCGCATGGGGCTCGGCGATCTCGGCGAACCCACCAGCGCGTTTACCCTGGGTCGCTGGCTTTCGCCGCGCCTTTATCTCAGCTATGGAATCGCCGGCCTGAGCGGCGAGCCGGTTTTCAGCCTGCGCTATCTCCTGCGCGAATGGCTCGAGCTGGAAACGGTGCTCGGCACGGAAGTGCGCGCGGGCATCAACTATCGACGCGAGCGCTGAAACGCGGGACGACGTGCGCGCAGGGTGGACTCGATGGGCTGACAATGGGGTCCAGGGGTCGCGATCGACGCCGCAGCGCCGTGTCGACTTCGGTTCTGACAAGTCCAGCAAGGACTCGCCCGGACCTGCCGTGGAATCAGGCGTCGCGGCGGGACCACAGATCAAGCATGGCGCCCCCGAGAAATGCCAGCACACCGCCGCCGCCCAGAATCGCGACCAGCCAGGCCCACTGCTGCCGGTCGAATTCGACTCCCAGCATCGCGCCGAATCCTCCGATCAGCAACGCCACCGCCAGCAGCAGGATCCACGCGGTGATCGCGATCTTGTAAAGCGTCCGGCTCATGGTTCGATCCCCGATTCGAAGGCGCCTCAATGCTACCCGACGCGCCACTGCCGAAGTCGAGCCGATCGCCGCGGCACATCGCCCGATCAGAAGGCGCTGGCGTGCTCGGCGAGCAGGCGCTTCAGGGGCGTCGCGCGATCGACGAAGTTCATGCCCACCCCGCGCGCGAACTCCAGCAGCGGTGAGCGGGAGGCAAATAGGTGCTGGAGCGCACCGAACACCTGGCCTGCGATGAGGTTGTCGGCCTGGCGCGCGCGCGCGTACCGCCCGAGCAACCCGGGCGCACCGACGTCCCCTCCCCGCTTCTGTGCACCGCCAACCACGGAGCGCAGCGCCGCCACATCCTGCAGTCCGAGATTGAGTCCCTGTCCCGCCAGCGGATGCACCCCGTGCGCGGCATCCCCCGCCAGCACCAGGCGGTCGCCGCTGAAGGTTCGCGCCTGCCAACGACGCAGCGGAAATGAAGCGCGCGGCGTCGTATCCACGGCGCGACCCAGTTCGCCTCCGCTGGCCGCCGTGAGCTCGCGCAGGAATTCCGCATCGGCCAGGTCGAGCACGCGCGCCGCCTCCGCTGCCGGCAGCGACCATACGATGCTCACGCGCCCGTCCGGCAATGGCAGCATCGCCAGCGGCCCCCCGGCGAGAAAGCGCTGCCGGGCCGTGCCATCGTGATGTCGATCCATGCGCAGGTGCGCGACCACGGCCCGCTGCGCGTAATCGTCCGTGTCCATGCTGATGCCAGCCTGCTCGCGCAGCGTGGACCCGGCGCCGTCGGCGGCGACGACCAATTTGGCATGCGCGTCTCCTGATCCGCGGAAGCTGACGCGCGCGGTGCGCTCGCCGGATCGCATCGCCGAGACGGCATCGACACGGACCTCGACCCGCCCGCAGGACGCGAGCCGCTGCATCAACGCTCCGAGGAGCGCACGCTGCTCCACGATGAATCCCAGCGCCTCCTCGGCGATCAGGCTCGCGTCGAACTCGATGCCGCCACTGCCGTTCTCGTCCCAGACCCGCATGCATCGGTAGGGGGAGATGCGCGACGACGGCATCGAGGACCAGACCTCGAGGTCCTCGAGCAGGCGGCGAGAGCCCTGCGCCAGTGCATAGACGCGAAGGTCATACTCTTCGGCCGCGTGCGGGACGGCAGCAGCTGGCATGCGCGCATCCGCAAGCAACACTTCGCACCCGTCCGCTGCCAGGGCGAGTGCGGCTGCGCAACCAACCGCACCCGCGCCGACCACGACCACGTCGAAATCCGCCCGGCCACTCATGCAACCCGCCCTGCGCTCGTCAGTACTCGATCCCTGGCGATCCGTGCACGCAGGTCGCGATTCAAGGCGAGCCCTCCGGTCGATACCCCATGCCGCGCGAGGCCAGTCCGCGCTTGATCGGCGGACTCCGCTCGGCGATGGCCATCGCCACGCTCCGCGCGACACCCAGCAGCCCACCGGACGCGCCGAACAGGTCCACCAGAGTGTCGCTGGTCGCGAGCGTCGCGTTGCGATCGCGCATTCGTCGCTGCTGGTATCGCCGGAGCGTGTCAGTACGGCCGGCATCGAGGCCCGCAGCGTGGGCGGCGATGACTTCCTCGGCCAGCGAGACGGCGTCGCGCAGTCCGAGGTTGAAACCCTGCGCACCGACCGGATGCACGGTCTGCGCGGCGTTGCCGACCAATGCGAAGCGCGCGGCGACCAGCGTTTTCGCGGTCACCGCGTGCAAGGGCCAGGCCTGTCGCCTGCCGATGCGCCGAAAAGCACCGAGCCGCCAGCCAAAGGCCTGCTGAAGGCCAGAGAGGAAGGCCGCATCGTCGACGGTCACCGCGAACGCGGCAGCAGCGGTGGCCTGCACCCACACGAATCCTGCCGTGCGTCCCGCCAGCGGCAGCATGGCCACCAGTCCGCCGTCGACGAATCTCTCGTACGCGCGGCCCTCGTGCTCGCGATCCAGCGCCACGCTGCCGACGATCGCGGTCTGCGCGTAGTCGCGACGCGTCACTGCGATACCAGCGTGCTCGCGCGTTTGCGATTCGGTGCCATCCGCGGCCACCAGCAGCGTGGTGGAGATGGATTCCGGTCCCTGCCCGCCATGCACTTCGAGCA
>JBGTIG010000372.1:0-1588 GCA_041745755.1 Lysobacterales bacterium | reverse complement strand
CGGCGCGCAGGAACGCAGCGTCATCATCCGGGTTCGCGAGCAACCGCAGCCAGGCCAGCAGGTCACGGACCTCGGTGCGTTCGAAGAAGGACTGGCCGCCGCTCAGGTGATACGGGATGCCGAGCGCGCGCAGCGCCTTCTCGAACGCGCGGGACTGGTGGTTGCCGCGATAGAGCACGGCGCAGTCCTGCCAGCGCGTCGTCGCGTCGTGTCGAGCGTGTTGCCAGACCTCGCCGGCCACGCGCGACGCCTCCGCCTCCGCATCCGCGCAGGCCAGCACGCGGATGGGCGAACCCTCGGGAAGCGCGCTCCACAGTTGCTTGGCGTGCACATGCGGATTGTGCGCGATGAGTGCATTGGCGGCGCGCAGGATGCGGCCACTGCACCGGTAGTTCTGCGCAAGCGTGATCACTTTCAGATCCGCATAGTCGCGGGCGAGCTCCGCGAGATTCTCGGGCGCGGCGCCCCGCCACGAGTAGATGCTCTGGTCATCGTCGCCAACGGCGGTGAACGCGCCGCGCGGTCCCGCCAGGGCCTTGACCATCCGGTACTGGGCGCGGTTGCTGTCCTGGTATTCGTCGATCAGGAGGTAGTGGATGCGCTCGCGCCACGCCACCGCGACGTCGCCGTTGTCCTCGAGCAGCCGCACCGGGAGCCGGATCAGGTCGTCGAAGTCGAGCGCGTTGAAGGCGCTTATTCGACGCTGATACGCCGCATACAGACGGGCAGCCTCGCGTTCGCGTGGAGACTGCGCTGCCGCTTCGGCTTCCGCCGGCGTCAACGCGTCGTTCTTGGCCCGGGCGATGAGCGCGCGCAGCACCTCGAGGGCGTCGGGTCGGGTGGAGGCGGGCGCCACCTCACGCAGCTGCGCCGCGCTGTCGTCGGCGCCGAACACGCTGAAGCCGGGACGAAGACCCACGCTTGCGCATTCGATCTGCAGGAACCGGAGTCCGAGCGCATGGAACGTGGTGATGGAGGGTTGTCGCGAGGGCTCGCCGCCAGGTGGCAGGCACCTGCCCACGCGATCCCGCATCTCGCGCGCTGCGCGGTTGGTGAACGTGATGGCCGCAATTTTTTGCGGCGCGACGCCGCTTCGCACCAGGTGTGCGATCTTCTCCGTGATGACGCGGGTCTTGCCGGAACCCGCGCCCGCCAGCACCAGCAGCGGTCCGCGGGTGTACTCGATGGCAGCGCGCTGGGCGGGATTTGGCGACATCGACCGGCTTTCGGGAGGGCAAACGATTCTAGGAGTCTGGGCGGCAGAAATGTTCGAGGCGAAACCGTGACAGCGAGGGTTGCAGGAAGTGATCGGACGAGGCGCATACCCGTGGGTATGTAACGAGTTCGAGCGCTTTCTGAAACCCTGGATGGTGCGGTTGCAGCCCGGGCGGCTTCTGCCGCCCAGACTCCCAGCCGGCCCATTTGACGCCGGATCGCCAATCCCGCCGGCCCACCATTGGCGGCGGTGTCGCGCGGGGGCGCTGTCGATGCGACGATGGCGTCCTCGAACCGGCACTCGCAGCTTTCGGGATATCGTGGCAAAGCTCTACTTCTATTTTTCGGCGATGAACGCCGGCAAGACCACCAC
>JBGTIG010000371.1:0-9216 GCA_041745755.1 Lysobacterales bacterium | reverse complement strand
GGTCTGGATCGACCTGGATGGCGATGGCGCGCCGGATGCCGGCGAGCGCGTCGTCCGCTACACCCAGGGCAACGACCGCATGGCGGTGACCGCGACCGCCACCGCAGGCGGGACGCAACTGATCCAGTTCGACGCACGCGGACGCGTGGTCGGCAACCGTTCGCTCACCATCACACTGCAACCCGATACCTGCCCCTCGGGCAATCCGCTGGTACGGGTGCTGACCGTTGGCGTCACTGGCCAGCTGCGGGTCGCGCGGGGGAATTGCGTATGAGTCAGCAGCGCACGGATCAAGGCAGAATGCCCGCACCCTCGCCGCGTGGTCGGGTTCTCGTGCGTGGCGCATCGCGCATGCGCGCGCGGACGTTGCATCGCACTGCAGGCTTCAGCCTCATCGAGGTGCTGATCGCGGTTCTGGTGCTGGGTTTCGGGTTGCTCGGTTTCGCGCTGATGCAGACCTTGAACCTGCGCTACACGCAGAGCGCGGCCAGCCGCACACACGCGACCAACCTCGCCTACGACCTCATTGACCAGATGCGTGCCAACCGCCTGGTGGCCGCGCAGTACCCCCCAGCGGCGACTTTCGCCGCCGGGTCGATCACTCCTGTGGCCTGCGGACGGCCCGTCGGCCCCATCACCGTCGCACTGAACGTGGGGCGCTGGCAGTGCCAAGTGGTCGGCGCTCTCGGCGGCGACGCCGGGGCCAACGTGGTGTTCGCGCCCGGCGGCGTCGTGACCGTCACGCTGATCTGGGGCGAGCGCCTCGCGACCGATCCCAATACCACCTTCGTCGTGCAGTCGCAGATATGAACCGGCTCCCCTCTCGCATCAAGTCACGCGGGCTTTCGTTGATCGAGATCATGATCGCGCTGGCAATCGGCAGCCTGCTGCTGCTCGGGCTGGTGCAGGTGTTCTCCGCATCGCGCGCCGCGTACCAGCAGTCGGAAGGCATGGCGCGCACGCAGGAGAACGCGCGCTTCGCCATGGATTTCCTGCAGCGCGACCTGCGCATGGCCGGTCACTTTGGTTGCATCAACGACCAGTCGCACCTGCAGAACGTGGGCGCGATGGTCAACTGGTTCCCCGCTCCTGCGGGCGCGACCTGGGGCATCAATTTCCCGATCCCCGTCTCCGTGCCATTGCCCCTCGGTCGCGGTAGTTCCATCGCCGGCTACGACGCCACGAACACCGCGCCCGGCAACACCGTGAACCTCGGTGCGGCAGCCGGCGGCTGGGTGCCGCCCCTGCCCGCGGCCGTGGCCGCGCTCGCACCACTGGCGGGCACTGACGTCATCGAGCTGCGCTTCTTCAGCACCGAGGGCTTGCCGGTCACCAACATCACCAATCCGATCGCGACCCAGACCGTGATCACCGTGCCGGCCGCGCAGTGGGCGACGCTGACCGCGAACGGCGTGGCCAACCCCACGATGTTCGGCATCAGCGATTGCAGCTTTGCCGATGTGTTCCCGGCGCTCGCGGTGAATCCGGGAGCCGGTGAGGTCACGGTCAATGCCTTCATCAACCGCTACACGCCGCAGCCCGCCGGGACGACGATGCTGTACCGGGCCGAATCGCTCGTGTACTACATCGGCACGGGCGCGTCTGGCGCGCCGGCGCTGTTCCGCGCGCGAGCGAACAATGCCGGAAATTACGCGCTGGACCGGCAAGAGATGGTGGAGGGCATCGAGAGCCTGCAGATGCTGTACGGCCTCGATACCACCGTCAATATGGCGGCCGATCCGCCCACCGGTTTCATCAACACGCACGTGACCGCCGCGGCGGTGTTGAACAATCCAGTCCAGTGGCGACGCGTCGGCATGGTGCAGGTCGGCATCCTGTCCAGTAGTCCCGACGTCGCCGCCTCGCCCGACGCGGCGCAGAATCCGAGCGCGCTCGGCATCATCTTCAACCCGCCGGTGCCTGCCGATTCGCGCTACCGCGCCGTTTACGAGACCACGATTGCCCTGCGCAATCGCCTGTACGGCAATTGACGAGACCGCCCGAATGACCATTCACCGCACGACCCGAACGCGCCGCAACTCGACGCCCGACCGGCCCCAGGACGCGAGCGGCGTCACGCCTGTCCGCTCCCAGCGCGGCGCGGTGCTGTTCGTTGCGCTGATCATGTTGATCCTGCTGGCACTGCTCGGTATCGCCGGCATGCAGGTCTCCACCCTGCAGGAGCGCATGTCGTCGAATTATCGCGCCAGCAACCTTGCCTTCCAGAACGCAGAGGCGCTGGCGCGCAACGTCGAGTGCGTACTCGAGGACATCACCAACAGCGTGGTGACCCCGGGCTGCAACGCGATCGCGCCGGCGGCGGTGCTGACCGCCTGCGACACCGGCTTCAACCCCAATGGCTGGTCGGGCAGCTTCACGCTCGCCACCCCGCAGGCCGTCACTGCGCGACAGATCGGTCAGTGCATCGCGGGCGATACCGCGCTCGACATGGGAACGGCGCTGAACGCCAACCCGAATCCTGTCTACCAGGTCACCGCCTACATGTCGGACGACGCAGCGAATCCTGCCGCGGCGGCGTCCATCGACACCATATTCAGACCCTGAAGGTCACGCCATGGCAATCCGTCGCACTCAACTGATCGTTGCAACTTCCGCGCTGCTGGCAATTGGCGGGGGCTATTTCCTGAGCCAGGTGCTGGCCGTCCAGGGCCAGGGCAATCTGGCGCAGGCGCCACTCAATGACCAGGTCGCCGTGCCGCCCGCCTTCATCATGGCGGTGGACGATTCGGGATCCATGACCTTCGAAACCCTGTTCCCCGGCAACAACGGGCAGGGCCACTGGAACGCCGGGACAGCAGCAACGAACGGTTTCTACGATGGCTTGGGCAGACTCAATGCAGCGGGCACGGGCTTGTACGCCCACGTGATTCCGAACGGCATCAACATCGACGTGAACAATCGACTGACGATCCCGCCAATCGATAACTTCGGGTTTGCGCGCTCCGCCGAGGAAAATCCCTCCTACTTCGATCCCTCCGTGGTGTACTTGCCCTGGAAGCGGGCGAACGGCACCTCGTTCCCCGACGCCACCATCACTGCGGCACTGTCCGATCCGCGCAATCCGGTCCTGCCGGCGCTGGACATGACCGGCAGGCGACAGGATATTGCGGGTACCGACCGCTTCGCGGTCACCCGGGCCGGGATGGTGTTGCCCACCGGCACCGTGCATTACGTGACGGCGAACTGCGGTGGCCTCGGCACCACCGCGCCTACGCGCAACACCTGGGTGACGCTGGCTGCCCCCGTCACCCTGACTGCAGCCTGCCGGGTTGCCTTCGAGTACTTCCCCGCGACGTTCTACGTCAAGACCACCAGCGCGGATCCGCCGGGTTACGTCGGCGGACGCGTGCTGGCGACCAACGCCTGCGGCGCGGGTTGCGACATGTGGCGTTACGAGATCACCGCGGCCAACTTCGGCGCCGCGTATCCCGCCATGATCCAGAATTTCGCCAACTGGTATACCTACTACGGCAATCGCAACCGCGCGATGGTCGCGGGCATGACGCTGGCGCTCGAAGACGTCGAGGACATGCGGATCGGGTTCTTCACCATCAACAACCGCATTGGTACGGTCCCCATGCGCGACGTGTCGGTACCCGCCGACAAGACCGCGCTGTACGCCAACGTCACCGGGCTGCCCGCCAGCGGCGGTACGCCCAACCTGTTCGCGGTCGAGCACCTGCGCACGCAGTTCCGGCGCACCGACGTCAACGCGCCGGTGCAGCTCGCCTGCCAGAAGAATGCCGGCATGCTCTTCACTGACGGTTTCAGCAACTCGGGCACACCCGGCGCACCGGCCGTGGGGGGGCTCGGATTTCCGTTCGATCCGACACCCGCTGACAGCATGGCCGCGATCGCGACGCGCGCATACCTCGAGAATATCCGGCCCGCGTTGCCGGCGGGGCAGGTCCCGGTGCCCACCGGCTGCTCGGCGCCGATACCGGATCCGCGGCTCGATTGCCGCATCGATCCGCACATGAACTTCTACGGCGTGACGCTCGGCGCGCGCGGCAACCTGTTCGATCCCGACGTGCCGCGCGACCCGTTCGATCCGCCGGCGCTCGCGTGGCCCGGTCATATCAACGACTCGCCCACCACCGTGGATGATATCTGGCACGCAACGGTCAACACCCGCGGCGAATACATCAACGCCACCACGCCGGCGGACATCACCAATGCCATGCGCCGGATTCTCGGCGCCGTCAGCGCCGGCGCCTCGCCGTCCGGCAGCATCGCGTTGACCGGCGCGCGCATCGGCAACAACACGCTGTCGGTCCAGCCCTACTACGAGGCCACGAACGAGGGCACCGACTGGTACAGCACCTTGACAGCGTCGACGGTAATGACGGACCCGCTGACCAGCATCACGACTTTCACGACCGCTTGGGAAGCGGCCAGCCGGATGCCTGCGCCGGGGTCGCGCAACATCTGGTTCGGCGGACTCCTCGGCACCGCGGAGCCCTTCGTGCCGCTGAACGTGGCGAGCCTCACCCGGCTTTGCGACAATCCCGAGCCGGGCATGTCGCGCTGCACGGCGCCGCAGCTCATTGCACTCGGCGCGCCGGTCGATCCCACCGATCTCGACGACGCCATCGATTACCTGCGCGGTGACCAGAGTCTCGAAGTCACGCGCGGCCCGGGGGGCAAGTTGCGTTTCCGCACCAACAAGCTCGGCGACATCGTCAATTCGACCCCCGTCGTCGTCGGCAAGTCGGATGATTTCGGCTACGCCGCCCTGCCCGGAGCGCTGGGAGCGTCGTATACAACGTTCCTGGCAGCCAAGACGGCCAGCCGCCGGCCGATGGTATTTGCCGGCGCCAACGACGGCATGCTGCATGGCTTCGACGGGCGTCCGGGTGGAGCGGGTGGCATCGAGGCTTTCGCCTTCATCCCGCGCTCGGTGCTGGGGCACATGGGCAATCTCCTGTTCCCGTACGACCCGGCCGACGGCAACAGCCAGAAGTTCCAGCATCGCTACTTCGTGGACGGACCCGTGGTCGTGGCCGATGCCCGCTTCGGCGGCGCCTGGAAGACGGTCCTGGTCGGCAGCACCGGCGCCGGCGCCAAGGGCGCATTTGGTCTCAACGTCTCCAATGTCTCGCTGACGGCCGGCGCGTTCACCGCCGCCGATCGCCTGTGGGAGATCAACAACCTTGATCTGACGCTGCCGCTCGCCGTGCGCCGGAACATCGGCCATGTGCTGGGGCGCCCGGTGATTGTTCCCGTCAAGACCGGCTCGGAAACAGGACCGGTCAGCTGGCGTGCGATTTTCGGCAACGGCTACAACAGCTTCAACAACAAGGCCGTGCTGTTCATGGTCGACATGGCCCCTGGCGCACCGGTGATCACCATGGTGGAAGCCGTGGAAGCCGCGGCCCCCGCCGGCGACAACGGCCTCGGCAACATCGTGGTGGTCGACCGCTTCGGGCCCGATGGCGGCGGAGCGCTGGTGGCGCCACGGCGCGATGGCTTCGCCGACACGGTCTACGCCGGCGACCAGAAGGGCGCGATCTGGAAATTCGATCTGCGCACCGCCGCGCCCGCCAACCAGACGGTGCCCGTGTTCACCACGCAGGTGTACACGACCGGCCCGGAAGCCGGTACCCGCCAGCCCATCATCGGCGGACTGACCGCGGCGCCCGGACCCGGCGGCGGCGTGCTGGTGTACTTCGGTACCGGCAGCTTCTCCTTCACCACCGATCCGGTCGACACCACCGTGCAGTCGTTGTACGCGGTGCTCGACAACGGGTCCGGTACGACGGCGACGATCACCAATCTGGTGGAGCAGACGATTACCGGCTCCACTGCGGGTGGCCGTGGCACCAGTTCCAATCCCCAACCCTCCGGCAGTCGCGGCTTCTACCTGGATCTGCCGGCTGGCGAGCGGTTCGTCGGATATCCCCGCGTCGAGAGCGGCGTGCTGTTCATGCCGACGTATGAAGCCAGCGCGACCTTGTCGGTGGCCTGCAATGTGCAGGGCCAGAACTGGCTCTACGGGCTGAATGCGCTCAGCGGCGCCGCCGGACTGTCGAATATCCACCAGGGCACGCCCACGGGTGCGACGCCGGGCCAGGGAACCGGCGCCCTGTCGCTGACTACGGGCGGCAGCGCCCCGGTCAAGGATGTCGCGGTGCTCACCTCGCCGCGCATCGCCCCGCTCGGTCCGTTGGCTGGAGCTGCCCAGATTGCCGCCGCGCTGGCCGCGCAGTGCTCGATGATCGTGCAGGTGGCGGGTGCACCGCCCCTGTTCCTGCCGCGTGCCTGCGGTCGCCAGTCCTGGCGCCAGATCCAGTGAAGCCGGAGAGTGCCATGCCAGTGTCAGCGTTCGAAGTCGCGAAACCCACCGCTCGTTTCGGCGCCGCGCGAGCGGGTTCCGTGACCTCGCGGACGCGCCGCGGCTTCACGCTGATCGAACTGGTGATCGTGATGGCCATCATCGCCATCCTGGTCGCGATCGCGCTGCCCTCCTACCAGGACAGCGTGCGCAAGTCGCGGCGCGGCGCCGCCAAGTCGCTGCTGGTCGAACTGGCGCAGCGTTACGAGCGTTTCCATACGATCAACAACACCTACGCGGGCTTTTTCGCGACGATCCCCGCGGGCGATCTCCAGTCGCCCACCACCGGTGGACCGGCGTTCTACAACATCCTCGAACCCGTCGCGGGAACCGCCACGGTGTACACGCTCTCCGCGGTTCCGCAGGGTTCGCAGACCGATGACGTGCGCTGCATGACGCTGACGCTGAACCAGGCGGGCGTGCGCACCGAGAGCGGCACGGGCGTGCTTGCCGATTGCTGGTAGGGACGGAACGCGGAAGCTCCGATCGAGCCGGCGCTTCGTGCCCGGCGATCGGATCCCAGTGAAGTGGCGGGACTACGCGTACGCGGGTTCGACGCCCGGATCCGCTTAGCGGTCTCGACCGCGTCGGCGGGCGAACAAGGTTGGCTCCCGAGGTCAGACTCGAACTGACGACCCTCTGATTAACAGTCAGATGCTCTAACCGGCTGAGCTACTCGGGAAGCGGCCGCATAGTCTAGTGAGCGCCCGAGGAAGGTCAAGCGCAGCAGCTTTCGCTGCACCCACTTCCGCGTAGGCGAATGAGCGCGGCCTAGCGCTGCAGCGACAGCAGTCGCAGCTCGAAGGATTCGCCGTCCGGCTCGCGTTGCAGGATCCTCACCGGCACGTAACCGCGTTCGATAGCGAGCCAGGAATCGGTGACGCGACCGGGATTCTCCCGGACGCGGGTAACGCGAACCGTGCGCAGCTCCCCCATGGCCGAGGCGAGCGTGCCGGTTTCCCCGAGCCGATAGCGTTCCTCGTCGAACTCGTCGCGGTCGACCACGCGGTATGCGAGATCAGTCGTTCTGCCGCGTGCGAGATCGAGCGCAAGCGCCAGGGTCACCAGTTGCCGATCGACAGCCTGCGCGCGATAGGCGAAGGGAAAACTGCGTTCCTTGTCGGTACTGAGGATGGTGCCGGCTTCCGCGTCGACCGTGACCTTTCGTTCGCGGCTCTTCCACGCGGCCTTCTGCCGATACGAATAGTCGATTGTCTCCGGGGCGCCATCGCGCATCCGGAACAGCGAATCCTCGACGATCACTACCCCTGCGAGCGCAGCGAGGCCGTCGGTGCCCTGCGTGCGGGAAGTCATGCGCCAGAGGGAACCCTCCCTCGACAACGAAACCGTCGCCTGGCCCATGACATCGCCGTTGCGCAGTACCTGGTATCGAGCCGCATAGGGAACGGGAACTGGAACAGGGACCGGATCGGTCGCGCCGCCGCGGGCGGCCACGTCGGCCGGGCGCAGCAGCAGGAGACCACCGAGGACGGCGATCGCCAGCAAGGGCGCGCTGCGTGTCCATCGAATCGGAATTCTCAAGCCTTCGTCTCCCGCACTGTCGCGATTTGCGAGTTTCGACTGCCCCGGCTGCGTTTGGTTCGAACGGACACAGAACCGTGTATCGACGCAGCGACGGGTACACCGGACCGGCTCTGGCAATCCCGGCCTTGATCGCCGCCGGGGAACTTCATCGCCCGTCGAGTTTCCTTTTCTTCATGGCCGTCCTTCGCGAAGGCGCGGTGCACCGCACGCGCCGTGCTTGCGGGTCAACCCGGGGCTGATATCAGGACCGCGGTGGCGCGTCGGGCGCGGAGGTTTTCGAGACCGGCAGCAAGGCGCCGTCCTCGGCAAGCGTCAATGGATACTCCAGCCGCGCGCCGCGAAAATACACGCCAGTGGGGTCGGCAAGCCGGACATCACCCGCGGCGAGCGCGGTCACGCAGGCCACCAGCAGTCGATGCTCATGCGGCAGCAGACGACGAGCGAGGGACTCTGGATCGTCACCGGACCTGACAGGCAACTTCACCTGCGCGATCAGGGGGCCGCCGTCGAGATCGCGCGTGACCCGGTGCACAGTGGCGCCGTGTACCAGATCGCCGGCGGCGATCACGCGGCGATGCGTATCCAGTCCCGGGTACTTCGGCAACAGGGAAGGATGGATGTTGATCATCGGCGCGCTCGACGCCAGCGACATGGCGCTGATGATGCGCATGAAACCCGCGCAGACGATGAGGTCGGGCGAGCAAGCGGCCACCGTTGCAAAAAAGGCACGTTGATAACCCACTTCGTCGCCGAATTCCGCGGTACGCATGCAGAGTTCCGGAACGCCAGCCTTCCTCGCGTGGTGCAATGCTTCCGCCCTCGCGCGATCGGAAAACACTCCCACCAGTTCGATGCCGAGGCCGTCGTCGCGCGCCGCGATGAGGGCGCGCAGATTGGAGCCGCGACCCGAGACCAGCACGGCAACGCGCAACATGCCCGGGCCGGCCCGCGCGCAATGTTCCGTCGGACGCAAAGCCGGGGCGCTGCCGGCCGCAGGCATCGACTCATCCAATGCGCACCCGCTCGCCGTTGGCGCAGCGCATGACGCGACCCATGGTCCAGTTTGCGAGCCCCGCAAGCTGGAGATGTCGCGAGACTTCGGCGACAGACGCGTCCGCGCAGATCACCACGAATCCCACCCCACAGTTGAAGGTACGCCACATCTCTTGCGGCGAGACCGGGCCTTCGCGGGCAATCCAGTCGAACAACGGCGGCAACGCCCAGGCGCCTGCATCGATCTCGATACCGAGCCCGGCCGGCACCACACGCACGATGTTCTCGACCAGCCCACCCCCCGTGATGTGGGAGAACGCGTG
>JBGTIG010000370.1:0-2099 GCA_041745755.1 Lysobacterales bacterium | reverse complement strand
ATCAAGATCGAGCCCGCCGCTGGCGACCCGACACGCAGTCAGGCGCCATTCGAGAACGGACACTCGGTGTGGTACGCCAATCTTAACCGCGGCAAGGAAAGCCGCGTGCTCGACCTCAAAATGGAGGCAGGCAAGGCGGAGCTCGCCGAACTGGTGCGTGGGGCGGACGTATTCGTGGAGGGCTTCCGGCCTGGCGTGATGAAGCGGCTGGGCTTCGATTATGGTGTGGTCCGCGCGCTCAATCCACGCATCGTCTACTGTTCGATTTCGGCATTCGGACAGGAGGGTGAACTGGCACACCATCCCGCGCACGACCTTGCGGTGCAGGCGCTGTCGGGCTTCCTCAGTGTCAACGACGGGACCGATGGGACGCCGGTCGTGCCGGGCGTGCCGGGAGCGGATATGGCCGCCGGCCTTACCGCACTGTCCGCCATCCTCATGGCACTGATCGGGCGAGAGAAGACCGGTCAGGGAGACTACATCGACTGCGCGATGTTCGACAGCATGATACCGTGGTGCGCGCATCACGCGGGCAGTGCGATTGCGGGAGGCGAACCGCCGGTCTCGGTCCGCCAGCGATCGCTCGGAGGGGCGGCGTTCTACCAGGTCTATCGTACGGCCGACGATCGCCACGTCGTGCTCGGCGCGCGCGAGATGAAGTTCGTGACCAATCTGATGACCGCGCTTGGGCGTATCGACTTGATCCCGGTTGCCGAGCGCGGCGCGGGTGAGCAGGGCGAACTGATCTCCTTCCTACGCGAGACGTTCGCCGGACGCACGCGCGACGAATGGGTAGACTGGTTTGCCGAGAAGGATGTGGCGTTCGCCCCGGTGCTCGATTTCCGCGAGGCCTTCGATGCGCGACACTTCGCCGAACGCGGTCTGCTGATGGAGCATGAGGGACGGCACCATCTTGCGCCGCCGATCCGCTTCGCTTCGGAGCCCGACTGGACGCCAGGCCACGTGCCGGGCCTGGACGAGCGGTGATGTCAGGCGTCGACGTCGATGTGCATCGAGTAGGCGAAACGGTCGCCAGGGTGGTGGCTGTCCGAGATCTCGAACAGCTTGCCGGCGAGGTCGTGATAGCAGCGCAAGATCCGCAGGACCGGGGCGCGCCGCGCGATACCCAGCACTTCGGCGACGTCGGAAGGCGCGGCGACCGCCTGAATGTCCTGCGTCACGGTGCCGACGGTGACCCCGGCGAATGCTTCGATTTGCGAGAACAGCGTGCCCGCGCCGAGGTCGAACCGGGTGACTGCGTCGTCGAGCGTCTGGTGGAAATAGGCGTCGATGACGGCGATCGGGAGCGCGTCGTCCTCGTGCCGGCGAGTGCCGCGGAAGACGGTCCAGTCGCCCGCCGTATCGGCGGCAATTTGCTCGGCGACCTTGCGCGGGAGCGCGCCTCGCCCCTTTGCCACGTAGGCGACCTGCGTGTCACGCGCGTACTGGAGGATCTCGCCGACGTTCGACAGCGGCTGGTGGAGCGTCCCGCCGCGTGCCGCCGCCGGCTGAACAACCGTGCCAGAGCCACGCCTGCGCGAAATGAGCCCTTCGTTCTGCAATCGCCGCAGCGCCTCGCGTACGGTGAACCGACTGACACCGTATTGCTGGCAGAGCTCGCTTTCGGTCGGAAACGACTCGCGCGCGGAAAACTTGCTGGCCATGATCTGGCTACGCAGTTCCCCCGCAAGCTTGAGGTAACGCGGTGCTTCGCGGCGTTCGACAAGCGCGGGCGGTTGGGTCAAGTCCGTCTCCCGGTTCGCCGCCCGTCTGCGAAGAACCTCTCGTCGCTTTTCTATGGCGAGGCCGTTGGATGAGCGCAACCTCCGACCTCGTCGCCTTCGCCGCGGCACCGCACATGCTGGCCTGCGACGTGCGGGCCGCGACCGAGCGACTTGTTGCCGATACGCTTGTCGTGGGCGCGGCCGGGTGGAGCGGGCCGGATCTCGAAGCCGTGCTCGCAACGGCGCAGGGATGGGGCGGGGGCGAATCATGTCGCTTGCTGGGGGAAGCCAATGCGAGGCTGCCCTCGAACGGAGCGGCCTACGTCAACTGTTTCGCGATGCACTGCCTAGAGTGGGATGCGGTGCATGAGGGTG
>JBGTIG010000369.1:0-3970 GCA_041745755.1 Lysobacterales bacterium | reverse complement strand
CGCCGTTGCGTGCGCGGTGCGTGTCGACGTGGCGGCCGGCTTCTTCATGTGACCCATGATAACGCGCGTGGAAGCATCGTCCGGCGAGACCCCGACCCCCGCACGCCAAGGGGTGCGGCGCGGGCTGCCGGCACGATGGCGAAGCCCCGGGGAACATCCGTTCCGCACGGCCCGCGGAACCCCAGAACGCGTCCAGAGCTTCGCGGGCTCAATCGACCACGCGAATCCGTGCGAGCGCGGCGTCGATGCGCGAGAGTGCCTGCTCGCGCCCGGCAAGGAATACCGTGTGGGCGATGTCAGGACTCACCTGCGTACCCGTGATCGCCACGCGCAGCGGCTGCGCCACCTTGCCCATGCCGACGCCAAGTGCAGTGCCGACGTCGTGCAGCGCGGAAGAGATGTCCTCGAGGCACCAGGTGCCGACCGATGCAAGGCGCGCGCGAGCGTCCGCCAGTGGCGCCCTGGCATCGCGCGTCAGGTGCTTGCTGACGGCTGCCTCATCGTAGTCGGCGAGTGGGCGGTACCAGACCTCGGCGCGTTCCGCCATTTCCTTCAGGGTCTGCACCCGATCGCGCAGGGCCACGACCACGTCCGCGGGCGGCGGGCCGCGCTCGATATCGTAGCCCGCATGCACGAGATGCCACTCGAGATGCACGGCGATCGACGCGGGGTCGTCCTGCTTCAGGTACTGCTGGTTGAGCCAGCCGAGCTTGGCCAGATCAAAACGCGCGGCGGACTGGTTGACGTCTTCGATGCGGAATAGATCGACCATCTGCTCCCGCGAGAAGATCTCCTGGTCGCCGTGCGACCAGCCCAGTCGCGCCAGGTAATTGAGGATCGCGTGCGGCAGGTAGCCGTCGTCGCGATACTGCATCACGCCGACAGCCCCGTGCCGCTTCGAGAGCTTGGTGCCATCGCTGCCGAGGATCATCGGGAGATGCGCAAAGGCCGGCGGCGTGGCACCCAGCGCCTCGTACAGATTGATCTGCCGCGGCGTGTTGTTGACGTGATCGTCGCCGCGGACGACATCGGTGATGCGCATGTCCATGTCGTCGACGACAACCGCGAAGTTGTAGGTCGGAAACCCGTCGGAGCGGATCAGTACCAGGTCGTCGAGTTCGGCGTTGCTCCATTCAATGCGACCCTTGACCTTGTCTTCAAACACTACGCTGCCCGCAGACGGATTGCGGAAGCGGATGACGCGATTCGGATCGGCGCGGTCGGACAGTCCGAGTTCGCGGGCGCGACCGTCGTAGCGCGGCTTGCCGCCCGCCGCCATCGCGGCAGCCCGCATCGCATCGATCTCCTCGCGCGTGTCGTACGCGTAGTAGGCGCGCCCGGCCTGGACCAGCTCGGAGGCAACCTGCGTATAGCGGTCGGTGCGATCGGTCTGGTAGATCGGCCCTTCGTCTGCCTCGAGTCCGAGCCATGTCATGCCGTCCAGGATCGCCTGCACGGCCGCGTCCGTGCTGCGTTCGCGATCCGTGTCCTCGATGCGGAGGACAAAAGTGCCACCACGTCGCCGGGCTTCCAGCCAGCAGTACAGCGCCGTGCGGGCGCCGCCAATATGGAGAAAGCCGGTGGGACTGGGAGCGAAACGCGTGCGGCAGCTCATGGCATCCGGGTCAGTGTGCAACTCGCCATTGTAGCGGGGCATTCCGCGCGTTCCCGGTCGGCAGGTGCTGGACTTCACGCGCGGCCGTTAACATCCGCCCGACCCTGGCCCTTACGACCGGATTTCCCGCATGTCTTCCACGCTTCGGCTTCGATCGCACCCCTGCTGGCTGCTGGTGCCTTTACTTTTACTCTGCGTCGTCGCCGGTTGCCGCGTCGGGCCCGGGACGAGCGGCATCGGCGCAACCAGGGCCACCGCGAACGAGGGCAGTACGGCCCAGCTGGTCGTGCTCGAGACCACCGATCTGCACAACCACGTGCTGAGCTACGACTACGACCGGCTGGCGCCCGATGAAACGGTGGGATTCGAGCGCGTGGCGACGTTGATCCGGGCCGCGCGCCGCGAGTTCGCGAACACCTTGCTGTTCGACGCGGGCGACACGATCCAGGGCACTGCGCTTGCGGATTACCAGGCGCTGGTCGATCCGCTCGAATGCGGCGAGAGCCAGGCGATGTATCGCGCCATGAACGCCCTCGACTACGACGCGGCGGCGATCGGCAACCACGAGTTCAACTACGGACTTGAATATCTCAGCCGGGCGACGGGCGTCGCGATGGAGGTGGAGAATCTCGAACCGGAGCGCTGCGCAGGCGGTCCGGATTTCCCCGTGGTGCTCAGCAACGTTGTCTCACTGCATTCTGCAGAGCCCGTTTTCCCGCCGTTCGTCATCTTCGAGCGCACGCTGCAGGCCCGCGCTGCGGACGGCCGCCCCATCGAGGCTCCCATACGGATCGCGGTGCTCGGCTTCGCGCCCCCCGGCATCGCGCAATGGGACAAGCGCCACCTCGATGGCGTGGTCCGCACCACCGGCGTGCTCGAAGCCGCGAAGTTGCACCTGCCCGCCGTCATGCGCGAGAAGCCCGATCTGGTGTTCGCGCTCTCGCATGGCGGCATCGACACACGGCCCTATTCGGACAGGATGGAGAACGCGAACTGGCACGTGGCAGCGCTTCCCGAAATAGATGCTTTGCTGCTGGGGCATTCGCACGCGGCTTTCCCCGATCCTGGCAATGACCGCTCGATCTACGCGGACATGCCCGAAGTGGACGCGGAGCGGGGTCTGCTGCGCGGCAAGCCGGCGGTCATGGCGAGCTTCTGGGGCAAGACGCTGGGCGTCATGCGCCTGGCCTTGCGACACGACGGCACGCGCTGGCGCGTGGACGCTGCCGGCAGCCGCAGCGAGCTGCGGCCGATCGCGCCTCGGGACGGCGCGCCCGTCCCGGCCGATCCGGCGATCGCTCCACTGGTTGCCGTTGAGCACGCGGCGACGCTTGCACATCTCGCGATGCCGATTGGCCACACGGATTACGCACTGTCGAGTCATTTCGTTGCTCTTGGCGACACCAGTTCGCTTGCGCTCATCAATGCCGCACAGCGCGAATACGTGGAGCGTTACGTGCGCGAGAACTTTCCTGACCTCGCCAACTTGCCGGTGCTGTCGGCAGCTGCGCCGTTCAAGACGGGCTTTGGTGGCCCCACCGACTACACCGACGTACCGGCCGGAGACCTCACCATCCGTCATGCCGCTGACCTGTACCTGTATCCGAACAGCGTGGCGGCCATCGAACTCGATGGCAGGGCGCTCGAGTCCTGGCTCGAGCGCAGCGCGGAGAGGTTCAATCGCATCGATCCGCGCAGCGAGGCGCCGCAGCCCCTGCTCAATCCGAAATTCGTCGGCTACAACTTCGACGTGATCCAGGGGGGGCTCGATTACCGGATCGACGTGACGCGACCGCGCGGCAAACGCATCCGGGACCTGCGACATCGCGGAAGGCCGGTGACGCCGGGCCAGCGCTTCATCGTCGCCACGAACAACCACCGTGCCAACAGCCGCTTCTTCGACGGCGCGAACGGCAGCCGCGTACTTTTCACCGCGCCCGACGGCAACCGGGAGGTGCTGATCGATTTCATCCGCGCGCATCCGCGGCTGCGTCGCGCGGATTTCACCGATCTCGGCGCCTGGCGCTTCGCCACCACGAGCACGCGCGGCC
The DNA here is from genome assembly GCA_041745755.1 of Lysobacterales bacterium. GTDB lineage: Bacteria > Pseudomonadota > Gammaproteobacteria > Xanthomonadales > Ahniellaceae > JBBQNY01. Next base: position 304 of record JBGTIG010000369.1, on the reverse strand, counting down.
CGGTCACCTTCGTGCTGCCGGCGGGCCAGTCACCGCGGGCGGGCGCAGCCGGGCTCCGCGGCATTCGCGAAGTCAGCCCGCTCGAAAACGGACTCGCGCTTTACAGTCTCGACTTGTCGAAGGGACCTTGAATCCGCACTTCACTGCAGGCACGCACGGGAAATTCCGATGGGGGCCATCGCGCCGCGGCACGCACCGTTGTTGCCACCAGTGAGGATCTGACGATGGGCTTGGCTGCCGATGGCTGACGCCGCCGCGGATTCGCCTGGCTCCGGAGCCCCGGCTGCGCCTGCCGCGCAGGCGC
>JBGTIG010000368.1:0-5864 GCA_041745755.1 Lysobacterales bacterium | reverse complement strand
TGCGACTTCAGCACCTGGTGGATGCGGGGCCCGTTGGCGCCCTGCGTCACCACCGCAAGCGGCGGGTGTGCGGCGACATGATTCGCGAACGCCGTCCAGTCCAGCCCGCGATCGTGGCCGCCGACGATGATCGCGACGCGCTGGCCAGCAAACACTTCCAGCGCCGCGACGCTTGCGTGCGGCGTGGTGCTGATCGAGTCGTTGACGTAGACGATCCCGTACCGCTCCCCGATCCTTTCCAGGCGATGCGGCAGCGGAACGAATGATTCGGCGTGGTGCGCGAGAGCCCGGGCGTCGAGCCCGAGCGCGTCCAGTACGGTGAGAGCCGCGCAGAAGTTGTGGGCGTTGTGCCGGCCCGGCAGGGGCAGCCCGTCCAGTCCGAGCACGCGCAAGCCGCCCTTGAACACGGCGTCGCCGCGAACGTGCCAGCCTTCTTCGCGCCCGAACCAGCGCACCTCGGTGTCATCGAGTTCGAGCACCGCCAGGCGCACGTCGCCGGCGTTGAGCACGGCGATGTGCGGGCGCGCCTCGCGCACCAGTGCGAGCTTGTCTTGGACGTATTGCGTCTCGGTGCGGTGCCAGTCGAGGTGCTCCGGGAAGATATTCAGCACGACCGCGATCGCGGGCCTGACGCCGCTTGCGGCAACATCGCGTGTCTGGAAGCTCGACAGTTCGATCGCCCAGAACTCGGGCGCGGGCGCAGCGTCCAGGAGATCCAGCAACGGCATCCCGATGTTTCCGGCCAGCGCGGTGCGATGTCCGCCCGCGCGCAGCAGGTGCGCGATCAGTGCCGTGCAGGTGCTCTTGCCCTTGGTCCCGGTGACGCAGATCGTTCGGGCTTCGGGGTTTTCCGCGAACCAAAGCGAACTGCCACCGACGATGCGGATGCCGCGATCACTCGCGGCTCGCACGGCTTCGCCGTGCATCGATATGCCCGGCGACTTGATGACCACATCAAAGGCCGCAAGATGGGCTTCGGCGGAGTCCGTTTTGACACGAAGCCAGGGATCACCTGACTTCGCGCCGGGAGTACCCGCGTCTCCCTCGACAGGGCCCATCCAGACGTTCGCCTCCACCGCCTCCGCCGGTGTGCAAAGCAGTGTCAGGGACAGTTCCGGAAGTCGACGCCGAAGCGCACGGTAAGCCGCGCGCGCCTCGGCGCCGAAACCCCAGATCGCGACGCGCCTGCCCTCAAGTTCCGAGATGCGCACGCACGCGGCTCCAGACATCGTCAGGAATGCGGTGCTCGTCATCGCCCACGAGCAGCGGCGCGAGCACGAGCTCCTCCGGCGCCAGCTGCGGCGCAATGGAACGCACGAAGCGCGCAACCAGGGCGTCCTCGCGCCATTCCGCGCGATCGGCGATCGCGGCCATCGCCGCGCGCGATTCCCGCCCTTCTCCCACGCACTCGAACGGCTTGTGTTCGCCGAACTCGAGCAGGGCGTCGAAGTCCGCGGCGAGCGAAGGATCGTCCAGCAGGTTGCGGCCGAAGATCCACACCAGCCGCGCCTTCGGCATGAACGGCGCAAGCGCCAGGAACACGAAATGGCACTTCGGGCACGCACCGCACCAACGTTCGGTCGGACGCTCTCCGAGCAGGTGGAAGTTGCGGTTGCAGCTGGAGAAGTGCGCGTCGTAATCGTGCGTGCGCGAAAACACGCGGGCGACCGCGAGCTCGGAGTAGGGCCGGAGCAACGAGTAGTAGCGAAGTCCGGGCGCGATCCGGGTTTCGACATGCGCGCCGAACGCGCGTTCGAACTCCCAGCCCTTCGACCACTGGTGGTTGACCTCCCCCGCGCCGGGAATAAAGCTGCCGTAGCTCGCCGAGCGCTCGTTGGAGAACACGACGTGATCGTCGCCGCCGAGGATCGCCGCCAGCACCAGGATCGCCGAGTTGACGGCGGTAACCGGGATGTGGCCGTTGAACGCACCCTGCCGGTTGTAATCGAACAGCTCGGGCGCGAGCGTGCGGCCAATATTCCGCACGGGCAGCCCGGTACGCGCAGCGCACGCGGCGATGAGCTGCGAGCCGCCGATCCAGGCGACGGTCTGCTTCACTCCCGCGGCGCGAAGGGACTCGATCGACACCAGCGAATCCTTGCCGCCGCCGATCGCCACCAGCGCGCAAGGACCGGCAGCGCCACGCCCTTCGCGGATCGAGCCCGGGGTTGGAGCGGCAGCAACTTCGACCGGAAACGCGATGCGGTCGTGCAGATCGAGCAGGTTGCGGTACGCGAATTCGCCGAGTCCCTGCGCGTAGATCATTGTCAGCAGTGACGCCGTGTCCGCGTCGATGGCATAGGAGTCGATGCGGATGCGGTCGGGCACCGCCGCCTTGTAGTAACTCACTCCGGCCACGAGGTGGACGAGCCGCAAGGCGAGCGTCACGGCTGCCGCGTGCGGTCCATCGAGATCGAAGGGGGTGCCGGGAAACGCCAGGCGCTCGATGAGGTCCGGACCGTCATCGAAACCGTACACCAGTTCCGCAATACCGGTCGACCTGTCGAAACCGCAGCGACGGAAATGGAACGCGCGAACGGCGTCGCGATCGAAGCGGGCTTCGCTCATCGCGCCGCGCCCACTGCATCGGACTCATCGTGTCTGTTTCCCGGGGTCGCGCTCATGATGCGTTTCCCGACACGTCATCGTCTATCGCAAGCTCTCGCGGCAGTTCGCGCAGGTTGTAGCGCGAGGCCATCACTGCGCCGTACGCGCCCGCGTGGGAGACGAGCAGGAGATCGCCCGGCGCCGTCGCCGCGGGCAGGGATCGTTGGCGGCCCAGCACGTCGCCGCTTTCGCAGATCGGGCCGACGACGTCGAAGGCTGCAAGGTCGCGGTCCCCCCATCGCGTCAGATTGGCGATGTCGTGCCACGCCTCGTACAGCGCCGGACGCAGCAAGGTGTGCATCCCGGCATCGCAACCCACGCGGGCGATGCCCTGCTTGCGCACGACCTGCGTCACGCGTGCGAGCAACGCGCCTGCGGTCGCCACGAGATAGCGTCCGGGCTCGATGGCCAGCGCGTAGCGCGGATACGCCGCCTTGATTTCCGCGAGGCCCGCCGACCAGGCTTCGAGATCGAAGGGCTCGTCGTCGGGCTTGTAGGCGACCGGCAGGCCGCCGCCGATGTCGAGGGTCGAAACCGTACCGATCCCGTCCGCGAGTGCCGCGAGCTCCGCGTACACGCCGCGCCAGTGCCCGGGTGTGTCGACGCCGCTGCCGAGATGCGCGTGCAGGCCCGTGATGCGCACTCCCACACCGGCCGCGTCCGCGACGAACGCATCCAGCGCAGCGACCGGCAGGCCGAACTTGGCTGCGACGCCACCGGTACGGACCTTCTCGTGATGGCCCTCGCCGCGACCGAGGTCGAGCCGCAACCAGATCGACCTTCCGCGAAACACGTCGGCGTGAGACGCCAGCGCTTCGCGGTTGTCGAGCGTGACGGTGACGCCGAAATCGAAAGCGGCAGCGTATTCCGCGATCGGGGCGAAGCTCGGCGTAAACAGGACCCGGGCCGGATCGAACCCTGGCAGCGCGCGAAACAGGTGTTCGATCTCCCCGAGTGAAACGCATTCGAATCCGAAACCCTCTCCCGCCAGTGCGCGCAGCACATCGACGTGCGGGTTGGCCTTTAGCGCGTAGAAAGGCAGATCGATCGCTCCGACCGCACGCAAGGCCCTGGCCTCGGTGCGCAACGTGGGCAAGTGGTAGACGTAGCAGGGCGTCGACTGCGGGCGCCCCGCCACGAGCGCGTGCAGCCGGGGCACGTCGTCCCGCCACCAGGGAGCGGAACGCGGCCGGTGGACTCCGAGCAGTTCCTTCCAGCTCGCGCCGAACACGTCCGCGTCCTGTACGGGCATGGCGCCGCTGCGCACCAGCTCCGCGTGCAGGTGGGGCAGCATGCCGACCGCGGCGACCGAGTCGATGACGAAGGTGAGGTTGAGATCGTTGGACGACTGCGAGATGAGGTGAACCCGCTCCCGCCCGAACATCGCCCAGATGCCGGAGAGCTTGTGCAACAGCGAGCGCATGCCGCGTCCCACGAGCGTGATCGACGTGGCGGGCGCGATGATCTTGACCCGGCAGACGGTCGCAAGGTCCGTTGCGAGAGCCTCGAGCACGTTGCTGTTGACCAGGTTCTCGTTCGGATCGAGCGACACCGTGACGTTGGTCTCGCTGGAACCGATCAGATCTATCGAGAGACCGTGTTGCCTGAACCGCTCGAAGATGTCGGCAAGGAATCCCACCTGCTGCCACATGCCGATGGTTTCCATCGAGACCAGCACGATTCCCTCGCGGCGCGAGATGGCCTTGACGCCGGGAACCGTGACGGCCTGACCGTCGATCCGGGTGCCGGGCAGATGCGGTCGCGCGGTGTCGAGGATCAGGATCGGCACTCCGGCCTCGCGGCAGGGTCCGATCGCGCGCGGATGCAGCACGCGCGCGCCGGTGGTGGCGATCTCCTGCGCCTCGGCATAGTCCAGGCGCCGGAGCAGACGCGCGTCAGGCACCTCCACGGGATTCGCGCTGAACATTCCTGGCACATCCGTCCATATTTCGACCGCGCGCGCGTCGAGCTTCGCACCGAAATACGCGGCGGAAGTATCGGACCCGCCGCGACCCAGGATGGCGGTGCCGCCCTGGACATGACGTGCGATGAAACCCTGCGTGATCAACGACCTGGTGGGCTGCGCATCGAAACGTTCGCGCCAGTCCGTATCGGCCTCGGACTGGCACGCGACCGAAAGTCTTTGCGCCCAGGCGTTCTGGTTGGGCAGCGCCCGGGCTTCGAGCCAGGCGCGGGCGTCGCACCAGCCGATGTCGAGACCCTGCGCGATGAGAAACGCGGCGCCCAGCACGGAGGACAGCAGCTCCCCCTGCGCCAGCATCTCAGCCTGCCATTCGAGGTCCCGATTCGCGGCGGCGACGCGGACCAGCGTGTCCAGATCCTTCCAGCGCTGGTCGAGCAACGCTTCACCATCGAGTTCGAGTCCGGACGCGAGCGCAAGATGACGAGCGCGCAGGGAGTCGACCAGCCCGATGTCGGCAGCGTCGTCCACCCCGTCGATCGATCGCTGCAGCGCGTTGGTGACGCCGCCGAGCGCCGACACCACCACCAGCACGCGTTCGTCAGTGTTCCCTACGCCCTCGTGCAGCGCTCGCAGGCGGACGGCGATCGATTGCCAGCGTTCGCGCGACGCGACCGAGGTGCCGCCGAACTTGAGTACCCGCCAGCCGACGCGTGCGCCGTTGCCACGGCTGCGGACGTCAGGATCATGCATTGCGGTGGGCATCGGCGTCCGTCAAGGGTTGTTCGCGCCTCCGGCGACGGGCGCGCAACCTTGCCACAAACCGGGCGATACCGCGCGGCATTGCGCCGCGACGCCGCGCGGATCGGGAGCCGACCCCGACACTCCACGGGCGACCGCGACCTCGTGAAATGATCGGGTTAAGCTTGGGAATCGCAGGGGAGGTGCGGGCCACATGCACAGCGTCCCATTCAAGCAGGTCGACGTGTTCACGCGAGTGCCGTTTCGCGGCAATCCGGTGGCGGTGGTGTTCGGCGCCGATGGCCTCGACCACCATCTCATGCAGTCGCTTGCGGCGTGGACCAACCTGTCGGAGACCGTCTTCGTCTTGCCCCCGACCATGCCGGTTGCCGACTATCGGTTACGGATCTTCACGCCACGGCAGGAGTTGCCCTTCGCCGGACATCCGAGCATTGGCGCCGCCCACGCCATCATCGAGGCGCGCTGGGCCGCGCCCCAGGCGGGCGTGCTGATGCAGGAATGCGAGGCCGGCGTGCTTCGCGTGCGCGTGGAGGACGGAGCGGAGGGCCGCCGCATCTTCGTGCGCGTGCCGCGC
>JBGTIG010000367.1:0-5206 GCA_041745755.1 Lysobacterales bacterium | reverse complement strand
GGCGCGCGCGGGCGTTGCGACGCCCGCCTTCGCACTCGCTTTCGCCGGCTGCGCGAGCGCCGGGGCGGACATGGCGACAGCCAGTGCCGCTGCCAATGCCATGGATACCGCAACGAACCCCGTCAGTCGCATCGCGTTCTCCAGGACGCGCTCGGCAGATGCAGCCCGCTCGAGTCTTCGCGTCGTTCGTGTCGAGTCACTTTTCCGTCGAACCTCGCAGTGCGTCGGCTGGCCTGACTCCTGAAGCGAAGAACGCGGCGCGGGGCCAATCGGGCACCGGGTGCGCGCGAACGCGCGAACCGATGCGCGCGTGCATCGGGCTGCGCGACCGCCGACTCACCCCTGCCCTTCTCCCCGCGGGAGAAGGGACGGACCGGGACCGTCGATCCTGCAGGCGTTCAACGCACCCCGGCGGTCCGGAGCGCCTGCGGCGAGTAGTTCGCGGGCGTGCTCAGGTGACCGAAGTCGCGCGGTTTGTCCTCGTTGTCCAGCAACTGCGAGATGTATCGGCCCGACTTGACATCGTGATGCGTCTCGAGCGTCGTCCAGAACGTCGGCACCTCGTAGTAGTTGATGGGAGCCGCTTCCGAATAACGCCACATGCCGCCCTGGCTGTCGTAGTGGTCGATCTGCAGGATCTGCCAGCTGTCTTCGTCGAGATAGAACGTGCGGCGCTTGTTGATGTGGCGCTTGCCGGGTTTGAGGGTCGCCTCCACCACCCAGACGCGATGCAGTTCGTAGCGCAGCTTGTCGGGATTGATATGGCCCGCACGCACCAGATCCTTCACCTTGGTGCCGCGCGCTTTCGCCGCATACGAGTTGTAACCGACGTACATTTCCTTCTTGCCGGCAAGTTTCCAGTCGAAGCGGTCCATGGCGCCGTTGAACATGTCGGTCATGTCGTTGGTGCGCAGGCCGTCCGCGGCCGTGCCGGGATTGTCGTAGGCGACGTTGGGCGCGCGCCGGACGCGGCGCTGGCCGGGGTTGTAGACCCAGGCTTGCCGGGGCGCGGCCTTGGCGTTCAATGTTTCGTGCACCAGCAGCACCTGACCAGCAAGCCGCGCCGGCGAAAGCACTTCCTGCTTGAAGTACAGCAGGATGTTGTTGATGCTCTCGGTGGTGTTGCCCTCCTTGTAGTAGAGGCCGAGCACCTCTTCCTTCAGACGCACCAGGTTGAATGCGCCACCGGCGGTCACTGGCGCCTGGTTGGAATAGCTGATCACCGACACGCCCTTGTACTTGAGCTTGTGGTTCCAGATGGCCTCATACGCGTCATTGACGATGGGGAAGGGAAATCCCTCCGCGCAGTTCTCGATGCCGTCGCCGTTGGCCACCAGCTTGCACTTCGTCGCGTTGGTCGCGGTGAACTGGTAGGTGCGCGCAGGGAACGAGGCCGAGCGGCGCGTCGGGTACACATTCATCTTAAACGTACCGTAGCGGGCGAACATCGCCTGCAAGCCTGGCGCCAGTCGCTCCGCGTGCTGCTTGTAGTTCGCCGGCGTGATGGTCAGCGTCGGCTTGTCGGCCGCGAAGGGGTCGATGTGGAACATGCCGCTGCGGTAGCCGGCCGGGGGCTTGGTGATGCCGCCCTCCCACGCCGGAATGGAACCGTCCGCGTTGCCCGCCTTTTCCGCACCGACCGGAGTCAGCGTCTTGCCGAGTTCGGCCGCCTTTTGCGCGGAAGTCGCGGCCAGGAGGCCGCCCGAGCCAATCGCCAATGCTGTCGCCAGCAGGGTGCGCGTGATCGATGCCATGCGTGATTTCCTCCGTCGACTGCGACAGTACGCAGTGACCTGATAACTCGGTGAACCCATGACTCAGAACGAGTAACGCAGCGTGAAAGCGGCGAAATCGCGATCGTGGATGAGGTTGAGCACGGCGTCGCCGGGCTGATCCCTGCCCGCCGCACCGAAGAAACGCGTGTAACTGAGATCGGCTGCCCAGGAATTGAGGTACGTGCCCTCGACACCCAGTGTCAGGGACTTGCGATCCTCGAGGAAGTTTCCGCCGGGGCCGGGAGTGATGCCGTTGACGTCGTGGTTGAAAGCCAGACGCGGCGAGAGGTTGAACGCGGAGTCGAACGCACTGTTGTAATCGGCGCGCGCTGCCAGTCGATAGCCCCAGGAATAGCGCGTCGGGAACCCGTTGGTCTGCGTGATGGGATTGCGCCCGAATCCGCCCAGCACATCGCCGCCGCCGCCGGTGTCCGTGCCATCGCCCTGGAAACGGAGCACGCTCTGGTCGGGAAGATCCGAGACATAGGTGCCGCCGAACTCACCAACGACCGCGATCTGATCGGCGCCCAGCCGCTCGGCGAACAGCTTGGTCGCCGTGAACTGCCACTGAGAGACTTCCAGGCGCTCGAATCCCTGGATATCCACGCCGGGTCCGAAATTTCCGAGCTGGCTCGAGAATCGCAGGAACGGCTGCGGGACCAGGGGATTCAGGGGCGACAGCGCCGCGAATAGCACCTCCACGTCGTCCAGCTGGAGCGGCGCGTTGGGGCGGTAGGAGATCTCGCCCTGCAATGCCACGCCGACGCTGGTCAGGGTGGTATTGAAGCTGACGCCGAAAAGATCGATGTCCTCCGGATATTCGACGAAGTACCGGCCGGAGGTCGGCGAACTGGTGGTGATCGTGGTGCCGCTGATGAGCGGCAGGCGGCTGTGATGCCTGAGGTAGAACAAGCCGAACTCGGTGTCGTTGAGTCCGGGGGCAAAGATGCGCATGGCCGCGCCGTACTGGCCGCTGTCGCTCGGATACCGGTCGGGAGCGCGGGGGACCGCAGCCGAACAGCCCGTGCGCACCAGCGGGATCGGCAGCCCCGTGTCGCCCGCGCCGTTGTTGAAGCAGGTGTCGAAAAACAGTTCCGGATTGTTCACCGGCTGCGGCACCAGGCCGAAGTTGAGCATCACGTACGTTCCGCCGAGCGTCGCGAAATCGTTGGTGCTGAAGTAGGTGCCGGCCGGGTCCGGTTCGGTCTGCTCGAACTCGAACATGTACAGCGCTTCGATGGAGACGTTCTCGTCGAGGTTCCACGAGCCCCAGATCATGTTGACCGGAAGAAATGCTTCCTTCAGCTCGGATCCGGCGACACGGAGCTTGGACACGTCCACCGGATTGATGACGTTGATGCCCTGCTGGATGAAGGTGCTCTCGCCCCAGCTGACCACCTGCTGCCCGAGGCGGAACGAGCCGTCGCGACCCAGCACGTTGAAATTGTGGAACACGAACGCATCGAGGAACTTGAAATCCTCCCCGACCTTTTCCTTGGCGAGCTCGGTCAGATCATCGCGGTCGGCGTTCTCGAAATCGTAGAAATAGCTCGCGCGCATGAATGCGCCCCAGTTGTCGCCCCAGTTGAGGCTGAGTTCACTGGTGACTTTTACGGCGTTGGAGAAGGGGTCGCCGTCCTCGTACTTGCGGTTGCCGTCGTCGGAGTTGACGGAAAAGCGGCCAGGCAGCAGGCGCTGCTGCGCATTCGGCAACTGGAACGCGGTCGGCAGCAGGCTGGCCTTGCCGATCAGGTTCTCGTCGATCTCGTCGACGCGCACCGAGACCCCGTAGGAGAGCGTAGTGTCGAACGTTCCGACAAGGTTCTCGCCCCACGTGAAATCGATGGCGGCGGCCTGGCCGCTGAGACCGAGCGCGATGGCGGCGACCAGCGCAGGGCGACGCAGGGAAGCGCCGCGGCGATGGAAACGGGGTGACGTCTGGTTCAAGTTGCGCTGACTCATGTTGGTCCCCTGTTCCCTGATCACTGCGTGCGGATGACGGACGTGTTGGTCACCTGTACCGCGGTGCCGTTCGACGCGATCATGCTGGCCATCTGGGTCTGCATCTCGGTCGTCACATCAAGAAAGCCGATCGGATCGGCAGGCGGGTGGATCGCGCTTCGGGCCGGGCTCAGCAGCGAGCCGTGTTCGCCCTTGATGAAGCGGACCGCTCCACGGATTCCGGCGGCATTCTGCGTGGTCGCGACGATCGTCGCGAGACCCAGGGTGCGGATCAGCGGCTCGGTACCCGAAAGTGGCGCGCCGGGCACCGTGTTCGGAATGACCTGATCCGGCAGATTGATCACGCCGCCCGAGAGCTGGGCACCGCCGACAACCTCGTGCAGCAGGATGCGTTCGGCGCCCGCCAGCGGCGCGAAGTTGATCGGGTCAGCCGAGTCCACCACTGTCTGGGCGATCACCATGAACTGATCGTACGCCGGGGTATTGGGCTGCAGTCCCGCGGCCGCCGCCAGACCCGCACGGATGCGCGGACCGAAGGTCGCCGACCCGTCGAGCAGTCGCGCAATGCCGCCACCGGGCACGCTCAGCATGCTGACGTTTACGGTCGGATCGAGCGTCACGAAGTTGAGGCCGACGATACCGCCGAGCGACTGGCCAACGAATTCGATGCGCGTGGCGTCAAGGTCTCCAGCGGCATCCGCATCGATGTTGATGCTCGCGATCGACTTCGACAGCGTGAAGAGGTCCGAGACCGACTGCCGCAGGTTGTCGCGCGATGTCAGCAGCGAGCCGAGATTGATGAAATGCGTGCCCGAGGCGTCGATGACGCCATCGGGACCCGGCGCGCCGGTCGTGTTGCTGACCAGATCGACGTCGAAGGTACGCTCGATCGAGATCGGCCCGAACGGCGTGTTCTCGATGTTGAAGGGGTTGGCGCGGTCGAGCCCGTGCAGCGGCTGGTCGATTCCCACCACCACGAAGCCCTGCGCGGCCAATATCGGGGCGATCGCCAGCGCATCGGTGCGGTTGCGCGTGATGCCGTGCTGGAAAATCACGATCGGCCAGCCCGCCGCCGGCTTCGTTCGACCGGATGCCGCGTTCGGCACCGTCATGATGAGCGGGATGGTCTGCGTACTGCGAGCGACCGGACGTGGATTGGCGAACGTCAGGTTGGTCGACGTGGGATCGAGGCCAAAGGTGTTGAACGGCGCGACATACGCACCGGGCGCCGCCTGCCAGAACGTCGACAGGATCACCCCGGCGGTCGCCGGAGAAGTCGGCGCTGCCAGGTAATACGGAACGTCTAGCGTGCCGATGAAGATGTCTGCGATCGGGGGGAAGCTGGGCGACGCGGCCTGGATGGTGAGACCCGTCGGCGCCACGCGCACCACACCCGGCTGGTTCTGTGCGCGCACCGCAGTCAGCACAGGGCTGATGCTTTGCGTCGTGAACACCCAGCTCAGCACGAC
>JBGTIG010000366.1:0-6110 GCA_041745755.1 Lysobacterales bacterium | reverse complement strand
GGCGGGATTCACGGGCTCGAGCGTGCCGGCGTCGGTGGTCTTCGACCAGCGGCCGTCGCCCAGGTAGGTGCCGGGTTGCGCGGCCGTCAGGCCGAGCGCCTTGAGAACAGGATGCGACATCGAAAGCTCCAGAATTCTGCGAAAGGGTGAACGGATCAGGCGAAGCGTGGCTGTGGCGGCGGAGCGGCATCGGATATCTGGCGACCCCGACAGGAGTTGAACCTGTGACCTCGCCCTTAGGAGGGGCGCGCTCTATCCAGCTGAGCTACGGGGCCGTGATAATCGGTCATTATCGCCCATCATCGCCACCCAAGCCCGACTGGAACGAATCCTGACTCATCGAAGTTTCCGAGTGCGCGTCGCTTTCATGTGTTTGCTCGGTTGCGTGGGAGGCCTGGCGCACCCCCGCGATCCCGCGCGACTGGATACGGTGGTGGTCACCGCAACGCGCGAAGCCGAGGACGTGAGTTCGGTTCCAGCGACCGTCACGCGCGTCGATGCGCGGGAGATCCGGCGCGCGAGGCCCCGCGTCAGCGTGGCCGAGTCGCTGCAGCGCGTGCCCGGCGTCGCGGCCCGGGATCGCCAGAACCTGGCGCAGGACACCCAGATTGCCATTCGCGGCTTTGGCTCACGCGCGACTTTCGGTGTGCGTGGCGTGCGTCTCTACACCGATGGCATCCCTGCATCGAGTCCCGACGGGCAGGGGCAGGTTTCGCACTTCGCGCTGGACGCGGCCGACGCCCTCGAAGTGCTGCGGGGTCCATTCTCCGCCCTGTACGGCAACTCGTCCGGTGGAGTGATCCAGATCCTCAGCGCGCCACCTCCGGACTCACCGCGCGCCGAGGCGGGTGCCAGCTTCGGCAGCGATGCGGCGATGCGAACGAGCCTTGGCGCCGCCGGCCCGTGGAAAAACCGGGAAGGCGGATACCGCGTCGACGCCTCGAGATTCGACACGGACGGCTATCGCGATCACAGCGCCGCCCGCCGGGAAAGCGCGCAGGCGACATTGCTGGGAGCGAGCGCCTCCGGCGAACTTCGACTGATCGCCAACACGGTCGACATCGACGCCGACGATCCGCAAGGTCTCACAGCCACCGAGCTTGCGGCGGATCCGCGCGCGGCCAGTGCAGGTGCGCTGGCGTTCGATACGCGCAAGCGGGTACGCCAGCGACAGGTGGGGGCACGAGCAACCCGCCAGCTCGGCGCAGATCTCGAGTGGATCTCCACCGTGCACGCAGGACAGCGCGACACGGTGCAATTCCTATCGGTGCCGGTAGCCGCGCAGCGCAATCCGCTGAGCGGCGGCGGTGTGATCGATCTCGTGCGCGCGTATGCCGGAGTGGATGTGCGAATCCGGAGCGAAACCGAATGGTTGTCCAGACCCCTGTCGGTGACGGTGGGGCTGGAGTCGCAGACCTCGCACGAGGATCGCCGCGGGTTCGAGAACTTCGTCGACACCACGCTCGGCGTTCGGGGAGCACTCCGCCGCGACGAGCGCAACCGCGCGCAGAACTTCGATCAGTATGCGCAGCTCGACTGGCGCGCCTCGGAGCGTTGGCGGGTACTGGCGGGTGTGCGGCGCAGCGACGTCGACTTTGCCGCGCGCGACCGCTTCGTCACTGCGGGCAATCCTGACGACAGCGGCGATCTGTCGTACAGCGAGGTCACGCCGGTGGCCGGCGTGTCGTTTCGCGCGGCTTCCGAGACCTGGGTCTACGCGAATGCGGGGAAGGGATTCGAAACGCCGACTTTTTCCGAACTTGCGTACCGCAGCGACGGCAACAGCGGCCTGAACAGCGACCTGCGTGCGGCGCGCAGCGACAACGCGGAAATCGGCGTCCGCACGCGCGGTGGCGGGCACGCCTTCGACCTGACGGTATTCCGCAGCTGGACGCGGGACGAGTTGGCCGTGGCCAGCAACGCGGGAGGGCGCAGCACTTTTGCCAATGCCGGCAGCTCGCGCCGCCAGGGTGTGGAGATTGCAGCGAGCGGCGTATACGGCGAGCGTTGGCGGTACGCAGCGGCCTACACCTGGCTCGACGCGCGCTATCGCGATGGATTCGAAGTCTGCGCCGGCGCGCCCTGCGTGCGACCGGATGCGCGCGTGGCAGCCGGCGCCCGCATTCCGGGCATCGCACGGCATACAGGATTCGCCGAACTGGTGTATGCCGTCACATCAGACTTCGACATCGCAGTGTCGGGGCGCGCCAGCGACCGCGTATTCGCGGACGATCGCAACAGCGCGTCCGCTGCGGGATTCGCGGTATTCGACGCGAGCGCCACGCGTCGATGGCGATTCGGCGGCATCGAGATGGAAGCGTTCGCACGCATCGACAATCTGCTCGACCACGACATCGTCGGATCGGTCATCGTCAACGAAAGCAACGGTCGCTATTTCGAACCAAGCCCGGGCCGCAATTGGCTCATTGGCATCGATACCCGGCTCGAATTCCACTGAGCGGGCGTGGCTGCCCGGGGCCGGCGGATGCACGACCGCGTCATGGGCATCGATGAGATTGCGTGCCCGTAGCCAGTCGCGGGCATTGTCGGCATCGTGCTCGAACCACGCCCGTGCGGAACCGAGTCGAAACGAGTAGCCCCACGCATCCATGTCGGTGGTGAGCCGGAGCGATCCGACGCCCGCGAGTTCGTTGCCGAGCAGGATCTGCAGACAGCAGGCGGCGTCTTCCTCGTGGATCGAGTCGCTCGCGTCGGTGTGGACTGCCGCGCGCTCGGCTGGCGGCTTGACGATGAGGTGGCAGGCCTCGTGCAGCACCGAATGCACGGGTGTGTCCGCGCGCGCGAACACGCGGCAACCGATCACGCCCGCCTCGGGCTCACCCCAGTAAGTGCCCGGAATCGATTCGCCCCGCTCGATATCGATCAGCTCGATGCCGTAGCGCGCCAGCAGGGCACGCAGGGCACCGTCGTGCAGTTCGCCGGCAAGCAGCACGCGGGCATCACCGGGGAAACCCTGGGCAGGTTCTGTGGTTCCGAGTGGCAGCGAAGCTGCGCCGGGAGCCGAGTGCCCAGGCGATTGCTGCGCGGAAGCCGTGTCCGGACCCCGGGCGAGCCTGGCACGGTCCGTCAGGTCAGGGTCGGGCTGGATGGGACCTGACCTCGCGTGCAACGGGGACGGCGTCACGCGGCGCCGGCTGCCAGAGGCAGGCCGGGCGCGTCTTCCAGGCGTCCTTTGAGCCAGTCGGCGGCGGGCAGGCTCTTGCCATAAGTGCGCGCAACGAATGGAAAGCTGCAGAGTTCCTTTGCCAGCAGGCTCACGCGGCGACCTTCCGGCATGACCTGCTGCCCGATCTCGTGAAATCCGTAAGTACCATGGAACAGCACAACCGCATCGTCGCGTGGCTCGAGCATCACCTCGCAAGTGAGCCAGGGCGATCGCACCTCGGCGTAGCTCTGCACGTCCGCATAGAAGACGCGCCCGAGTCCCGCGCCACGATAGGCAGCAGCGATCACGATGCGATCGATGTAGGTGAAGGCGGTGAATCGCCCGGAGAAAAAGCGGTAATTGGTGCTGTCGTAGTTCGCGTTGGCATCGAGGCCGATCAGGAACCCGGCGAGGTGGTCGTCGATCTGGGCGACCTTGAAATAAGCCGCCTCGCGGAACAGGTGCCGCATGCGCGCGCCATCGATGGGAAGGATAGAGGGGCCGGCGGCGTTGTTCATGCCCAGGAGCAGGTCGAGGTCCGGTTCACGGGCATCGCGCAACGACAGGGTCATGGGTAGCTTCGCCGGGACCGGATCCGAAGACGCGAATTATGCCACGCGGAAATGTCCGGCTCGGGGCGAGACAGCGCGTGGCGAGCTCTTGGGGATGACGACTGGCGGATTGCCTCGCCTTGCGGGCGGGGTCAAGATGCGCCCATGCGATGGCCCCGCTGGAACCACATCGATCTGCTGCGATACGCCGGACTTTTCACGTATCTCTGTGTCGGCTTGCCGATGCTCATGCAGTTCGTCGATCGCGATCTCGAAACCAGCGTCGACGAGCTGCGGGGCTGGTGGGCGAGCTATCTCGCTTTCGGCGTTTCCTACTGGCTGGTGACCCGCGATCTCGGTACGCGGCGGCCTTCGCGATGGCGCTTGCCCCTGCTGCTGGTGATGAACCTGGCGTCGCTTGGCATCAACTACTTCAGCGAAAGCGGGCTGGCCGGAATACTTCTGGTGGTCATCTCCGGCGTACTGCCCTGGATGATGCCGCTGCGATTCGCCATCGCCTGGGCGGTGCTGAGCAGCGTGAGCCTCATCCCCACGCTTGCGATCCTGCCGGACTGGAATCTTCTGCAGGCTGCCCTGCAAAGTGCCCTGTACCTCGGGTTTTCCAGTTTCACGTTCGTCACGGCGCTTGTGGCCAAAGGCCAGGCCGAGGCGCGCGAGGAACAGCGCCGGCTCAATGCGGAACTGCGGGCGACGCGGGAGCTGCTGGCGGAATCGAGCCGCATGGGAGAACGGGTGCGCATCTCGCGGGAGTTGCATGATCTGCTCGGTCACCACCTGACCGCGCTGAGTCTCAATCTCGAGGTCGCCAGCCATATCGCCGAGGGCGCCGCGCGTGAGCGCGTGCGCCAGGCACAGACTCTCGCCCGGTTGCTGCTGGCCGACGTGCGCGAAGCCGTGAGTCAGCTCCGGCACGCCGAGGCGATCGACCTCCGCAAGGCGCTGACCGCGCTCATCGAAGGCGTGCCGGGACTGCGCATCCACCTGGACATGCCGGAGGAATTCTCGGTGGAGGATCCGCAACGCGCGCACGTCCTGCTGCGCTGTGCGCAGGAAACCATAACCAATGCCGCGCGCCACGCGCGTGCGGTCAACCTCTGGTTGCGCTTCGAGCGCGACGCCGCCAACGTGCTGCACATGCATGCGCGCGATGATGGGGTCGGCAGTGACAGCCTGGTGCAGGGCAACGGGCTGATCGGCATGCGCGAGCGCCTCGCCGGTTTCGGCGGTCGCGTCGACATCGCCAGCGGTGCGGGCCGCGGCTTCGTTCTGGAAGCGTTGTTGCCATTGGAGAAAATTTCATGATCACCGTCTGTCTCGTTGACGACCAGACACTGGTGCGACAGGGCGTGCGCAGTCTGCTCGAACTTTCGGAATCGGTGCGCGTCGTCGCCGAGGCTGCGGACGGCAAGCAGGCCCTGGAGGTGATTCCCGCGGCGAACCCGGACGTGGTCCTGCTCGACATGCGCATGCCGGGTCTCTCGGGGCTCGATGTGCTGAACGCGTTGCGGGAACGCGGCACGCTGCCACCGACGATCATCCTCACCACGTTCGACGACGACCAGCTGGTGCTCGCGGGACTCAAGGCGGGTGCGCGCGGTTACCTCCTGAAGGACGTTTCACTGGAACAGCTGGTGGATGCCATCAAGGCCGTGGCGGCAGGCGGATCCCTGGTGCAGCCGATGGTCACGCAGCGGCTGCTGTCCGGGCTCGAGCGCATGCACAACGAGTTCGCCAGCCTGGACCAGCCGGATCCCCTGACCGAGCGCGAGACGGAGATCCTTCGGCTGATGGCGGGTGGATACTCGAACAAGGAGATCGCCAATTCGCTAAATGTGGCTGAAGGTACCGTCAAGAACCACGTTTCGAATATCCTGTCCAAGCTCGGGGTGCGCGATCGCACGCGTGCGGTGCTGAAGGCCTTCGAACTCGGCATGGTGTGAGCCGGAAAGCGCGCCGCCCCGCCGGGAAGACTCCTGTCTGACTCGCGAGCGGCCTCGAGTTCGAGGGGGCGGCCTTCCCGGCCCTCACACCACGCTTCTGGCTCGCGGCTCGCGTCTTGGGTAGCATGTCGGGCTTGCGACCGACCACCCGGGATTGACCTTCCTCATGATCCGAATTCTCGAACTGCTGATCGCGTTCGTCATCGTCATTCTGCTGTTCGTCACGATTGGCCTGTTTCTGCCCAAGCGTGCGCAGGTCGAACGTTCGGTCGAGCTCTCCAACCCGATCGTGCAGGTCTACGACACCGTGAACGGCTTCCGCAAGTTCGCCAACTGGTCGGCGTTCACCTCGATCGACCCACGCGCCAAGCTTCAGGTCACGGGACCGAAGGCCGGCGAGGGCGCCAGGTTCTCGTGGACGAGTTTCGAGAA
>JBGTIG010000365.1:0-3313 GCA_041745755.1 Lysobacterales bacterium | reverse complement strand
CCCCGGGCGTCGCGTTCGATACGACCGCCCGCCGGCTGCCAGTCGCCAGACAGGTCTCGCCCGACCAGGCGCAGCGCCGCGGAATTGGCCCAGCCCGCGTGCCCATCGACCCGTCGCAGCCAGACCGGGCGCTCCGGGAAGGCGTCGTCGAGATCTTTCGCGGTCGGGAAAGCCTTGTCGTCCCAGTCGTTCTGGTCCCATCCGCGTCCGAGCAGCCACGCATCGGGTGGCAGATCGCGCGCGGCCTTGCGCAGGCGCTCGAGTATTTCGACCTTGCCGTGCGTGCTGTTGAGATCGGCACGCTGAGCGGCGTAGCCGAGCCCGGACACGTGACCGTGCGCGTCAATCAGACCCGGCACGATGGTCGCGTCGCCGGCGTCGATGCGGGCAGCCTCTGGAAACCGCGCGAGCAACTCTGCGCGCGTGCCCAGCGCGGAGATGCGCCCGTCGGTGTCGAACGCCATGGCTTCGGCTCGAGGTCGCGCGGGATCCATCGTGTGGATCGTGGCCGCGCCCAGTACCGTCGTTTCCGTGGCGTGGCTCGCTGCCGACAGCGCCGTCAACGCGATACCGAGCAACACTTTCCTGTTGACCGCCGTCATCCCCATCCACTCCAACACAACGGATCCGCCACTCTGCGCGATGCGGCACAGGCGCGCAAGCATGCGCCGCCCGGCCCAGGCACCGCGACGAATGGTGGCGCGGCAGGTGGGCCGTTACCCGGCGTCAGTCGAGACGCTTGCGGAATCGTGAGATCGCGAGCGTCATCATCGCCACCGTGAATGCGATCATCGCCAGCAGGTCGGGCCAGAGCTCCGCGAGTTCGGCGCCCCGCAACATGACGCCGCGGATGACCCGCAGGAAATGCGTGAGCGGCAGCACCTCCGCCAGCCATTGCATGGCCAATGGCATGCCGGCGAACGGGAACATGAAACCCGAGAGGAAGATCGAGGGCAGGAAAACGAAGAACGTCATCTGCATCGCCTGGAACTGCGATTGCGCCTTCGTCGAGATCAGCAGTCCCATGGTGAGGTTCGCGACGATCAGCAGCACTGCCGCGACGTAGACGTCGAAAACGCTTCCGCGGACCGGCACCTCGAAAAGCGCAACGCCCAGTAACAGCACCACGGTGGTCTGCAGCAGTCCGATCGCTATGTAGGGCAGCACCTTGCCGAACATGAGCTCCGCGCGGGTAATCGGCGTCGCGATCAGCAGTTCCATGTTGCCGCGCTCGCGCTCGCGCACGATGGCGACGCCCGTGAACAACACCATCGTCATGGTCAGGATCACGCCGATGAGACCGGGCACGATATTGACCGCGGTTCGACGTTCGGGATTGTAGAAACCGACGACCGAGATGGGCGGCGCCGGGGCCACCGCGCGCAATCCGCCCCTGTCCGTGGCCGGCTCGAACGGCAATTGCGCAAGCTGGTTCGCGGCAGACAGCACGATGCTGTCGCTGCCGTCGACCATCACCTGCACCGCTTCACGGCCTTCCGCGCGCCGCCGTTCGAAATCATGCGGTACGACGATCCCGATGCCGATGCGGCCACGCCGGATCAACTCCATCAGTTCCTGCGGCGTGGCGACGCTCGCCTTCACGTCGACGACGCCCGTGGCGACCATGTCCATCAGCAGCGCACGCGACGCCGAAGTCGAGGCCTGGTCGGCGATGCCGGTCGCGAGACCACGGAGATTGAAGTTGATCGCATAGCCGAAGAGGATCAACTGCATGACCGGGATGCCGACGATCATCGCCAGGGTGATGCGGTCGCGCCGCAACTGGCGCAGTTCCTTGGTGACGACCGCTAGCAGGCGACGTGCCTTCATGCCGCGGCGGCGGCGTGCGCCACGTCCCTCGAGTGACCGCGCGTGGCGGACACGAACACGTCCTCCATGCTGGGTGGCGCGGCGACCACGCGTGCGCCGGGCAGCGCAGCTTGCAGGGCGGTTTCGACCGCGGGCGCATTCGCTGGAGAATCCACCAGCACGCGCAGCACGTTGCCGACCTGCGCCACGCTCATGACTTCGCGCAAACCCACCAGCAACTGCTGCGCCTTGCGCGGCTGCTCGACACTGACTTCGAAGGTGCGTCCGTCGAGCGCCCTGCTGAGCGCATCCGGGGTGCCGTCGGCGACCAGACGGCCAGCGTCGAGGATGCTGAGGCGATGGCAGCGCTCCGCCTCGTCCATGAGGTGGGTCGATACCAGCAGCGTGGTGCCACCCTCCGCAAGATCGAACAGCGTCTCCCAGAACGCCCGGCGGGACTCGGGATCGACCGCGCTGGTCGGCTCGTCCAGAAACAGCATCTCCGGAGAATGGATGATCGCGCCCGCGAGAGCCAGGCGCTGCTTCTGCCCGCCGCTCAGGGTGCCGGCGAGTTGCCGCGGGCGATCCGAAAATCCGAAGGATTCGATCAGCTCCTGCACGCGTCGACGGGCTGCCGAGCGCGGCACATCCTGCACCGCTGCGAGGAATTCGAGATTCTCGGCCACGCTCAGGTCCTCGAACAGCGAGAACTTCTGCGTCATGTAACCGATGCGCCGCCGCAGCTGCTCGGTCTCTTCCGGTACGCGAAGTCCGAGGACCTCGATTTCGCCTTCGGTAGGGGTCAGCAAGCCGCACAGCATCCGGATCGTGGTCGACTTGCCCGACCCGTTGGGGCCGAGAAAGCCGTGCACGGTTGCGCGCCTGACTTCCAGATCGACGTGATCGACCGCCACGAGCGTGCCGAATTTCCGCGTGAGTCCACGCGTGCGGATCGCGATGGGCGAGTCCACGGCGCGGTCAGTCGCGCGAAGGCACGGCGGGCCGGAGTGCCGGCGCCGGCCCGAATTCCACCCGCAGCGGCAGGCCCGCGGGGAGACGTGCGTCCGCCGCGGCATCGATGTCGATTTCCGCGAGATACACAAGCCGGGCCGCGTCTTCTCCGATCAACGCATAGTAGGGTGTGAAACTCGGTTCGCTGCGGATCGAGCGCACGCGACCGGTCGAAGCATCTTCGCGGCCGTCGATGTAGACACGGACGCGATCGCCCACTGCCACCCCGGCACGCAGCGGCTGCGGGACATACACCCGCGCGTACGGGCGTTCTCCCACCAGCAGTATTGCAAGCGGCGCGCCGAGTGGCGCCTGATCGCCGACCCTGTAGGGCAACGCATCGACGAGGCCCTCACGCGGCGCGGTGATGTCGAGTTTGCCGAGTCCGACCTCGAGTTCGGTTTGCCGCGCCTCTGCAGTACGCACGCTCGCCTGCGCCTGGGCGATCTGCTCGGGCCGCGCGCCGGTGCGCAGCTCCGCCAGGGCGGCCTGC
>JBGTIG010000364.1:0-4232 GCA_041745755.1 Lysobacterales bacterium | reverse complement strand
CCCCCCGAAAGACTCTGCCTTAGCGCAGATCATACGACGGGTTTGCGACCGCCGTCTCCCCCTGCATGGAGTATTTATCGTTTCGGACGCGTCGCCAGCCGCGTGCGCGGACCGGACTCACACACGCTCGAACCAGAAGCTACCGCCGGCGAAGCCATGGCCTTGCGGATGCGCGAGCGCAGACGTCGTGAGGCGCGTCCTCGACCTTCTCGCACCTGCGCGCATCGGTGCCCGCGATGCCCACGGCTCGATGCGGAAGCTACCCGCCGGCCGGATGGCGGAGGGTTGTGACAAGTGTCAAGATGCCGCATCAGGATGGCAGGTAGGCCGTAGGGGATGAACGACGCTTTGGAGACGAAGCCGTCGATCGGTGATGCGGAGCTGGTGGCTCGCATTGCAGCGGGTGATCGCGGCGCGGAGAACGACTTCGTTCGACGCTATCAGCGCGGTGTCCGCACGCTCGTGCGCAGGCATGCTCGCGAGGCCGACCCGATCATTGATGACCTGGCCCAGGAAGTACTGCAGCATGTCCTCTGCCGGCTGCGCGAAGGCGCGCTGCGCGAGGCCCAGGCGCTCCCGGCATACGTGCGCTCTGCGGTCGTGTTCACCACCACCGCCGAGTATCGGCGTCGCGGGCGCCGGGGCGAGGAGCAGTTCGCGGAAGGGTTCGACCCGCCGGACGAGTCGTTGAGCCCGAGTTTGCTCGCCGAGCGGCGCGACACGCAGGCCGCGGTGCATCGACTCCTCGCAGAGCTGCCCGTGCCACGTGACCGCGAACTTCTGACGCGCTTCTATGTGCATGAACAAGACCGCCCGGAAGTGTGCGCGGCGCTCGGCATCGACGAGTCGCATTTTCACCGCGTGGTGTTCCGGGCGCGCGAACGGCTGCGCGCGCTCCTCCTGCAATCCGGGCTGGAGGTGGGCTGAGGTGAGAATCGCTCTGAGACAAAGCCTGCCCTCAGGACTCCTTGCCCTGCAACGGGTGAAGCCGAGCCACCTTGGGGCTACGCAGTGAACGTACCCGCAAGTGGGACCAGAATGGGTGCACATCTCGAACAGGAGTGGCTCCGGCGCTACCTGGGGCGGGAGCTCGAAGCGTCCGAACTCGAATGGTTCGAAGCCTATGTTCTCGACAAGCCTGTGCTGCTCGACGCCATCGATGAAGACACGTCGCTGCGCGACGGTCTGCGTGCCGTTGCTGGCACAGCCTCCGATCACGCGGCTCCGTCACCCAAGGATCCGGGGCGGCGAGACGAGGCGCGGAGTGCCTCCGTGGCCGTAGACGTGGGTGCCGTGGATGCGGCGAATGTCTCGGCATTGCGCCCCCGCAAGCGGCCCGTCCCTTCGTCCTGGATGGCGTTGGCGGCGTCGCTGCTGCTCGGCATCGGTGGCGGATGGCTCGGCCATGGCGCGATTCGCAACGCGGGACCCCCGGAGATCATTGCCAACCCGCCGCGCATCTTCTTCGACACATTGCGCGGGGGCGAGATCGCGCCTCAACGCCAGCATTCGGCCAGCAAGTCGGAGTACGTGCTGATCGAAGTCGCCGTGCCGCCGGGCGCGACCGAAGTGCGCGTGGAAGTCGACGGCCATGCCTGGCCGCTCATCGCCTCATCCGACAGCGTCGTGTCGTTCGTCGCCGGCCGCAAACGCCTCAACGATGCAAAGTCGGTGCAGCTCTCCTACATCATCGCCGGCCAACCGCAATCGCGCAATTTGCGCACTGAAATGAAGGAAGGCAAATGAAGTTTCGACCGCACGAAGCGATAAAATTCGATGATCAACCCGCGAGAGTTCGGCTGCATGGATGTTGCCGACCCGGGTTTACTCTGCCAATTTTGCTGGCGGGCGGACTGGCTGCCTGCAGCACAGTCTACGAGCAGCAACCCATCGCGAATCCGCTTGTCGTTCGTGGACAATGCGACTTGTCAGAAGAAAGTTCCATAGCTGGAAAATACTCGCGCATCAAGCGAAAAGATCTGAGTACTTGCGTGAAGTTCGGAGGCTCGGAGGCGAGAGGCGCGTGGACGATATCGAACCCCGCCAACTCGTTTGTGATTGAGAGCGAGTGCCCAGTGACCTTGAAGGTCGAGAGCAAGCACGCCTCGCCCTGTGGAAAATCCTCTCCCCTTAGGGATGGGGACCAGATGCGGGTATTCGCAATGGGGGGTGCCGGGTACAAACTAGCGTTTTTTCCAAAAGACAAGCCGAAGCAGGATCAGCTGCTAACTCTTGAATCGGTAATGGTTTCGGGCGCCGACGTCGAAGGAATTGCCGCGTTCAAGTCCGAAATTGAGATCGACAGCTTAAAGTATGAAGTTTTCGTGTATCTGACCAACCACAGCTACCACTCGACGATGGATGAGATCGACCGATACTACCGCGTCGAGCTTTTTGCGAAAGATGAGTCGGAGGAGTGCCTCAAGGAGAGACCCGGTGTGATCAAATTTACTAAGGCCGACTGCACGGTGGATCGCGTGGTTCCAGCGGAGAATAATCCTGATGAGTCGCCCAGAACGGACCGGCAGACAGGTTCTAGCAGCGGAGGAGACCCGCCACGAGATCCATAGCAAGGCAACTGATCGCCTACGGGTGAAGAGAGGCACCCATAGGAACGTCGTGCTGGTCATTTGCGCGCTCGTACTTTCTGCTGCGACCGCGCAGTCTACGGAGCGTATTCTCGGTTGCGAGACACAAGGGAGCCTGTTACTGAACAGGGGTCCAGGCGAAACAACGGTTGTCCGCCTCGATTTGAACCTTATCGGCGAAGGCTGGATCGAGTTCGAAGAGCGTGGCCATGGAGTACGCGTGCTTGCGTTGGGCGCAACCGAACACATTCAGCTGCAAGTACCGGCGCGCTATGCGCGCCACTTGGTGCGGGGAGACGGGGGCCAGCGCGTCGAACTTGCACCTTTGTTGCCGACGGGCAAGCCCCAGCCACTGAATTTCAGCATGCATTGCGTTGAGACGACACGTACTGCGCAACGTGTTCGATGGTTCCGACACGCCGCAAGTCTGTCAACTCGCTCTCGGGCCGGAAATCCGGGACCTGACACAACAGATTTGTCGAGAATGTCCCGTTCTTTGTTGTCGCTTGCCCCTGACTCCGAGTTTCGGGCGCTTTCAAGACACCTCCATGCGCAAGAGCTCTTGAACCGTGAGCGGAGTTTGCTTGCCGCAGCGGCGTTCCGCGAAGCCGAATTGGCTTGGCGGAGGCTTCGCTCTTACGACCGTGCTGAGGTTGCGCTGGCAGGACGCCTCGAAGACCTTTCGCGAGCCGGGCGGCATGGGGACGTACTTCGGCTCACTCCCGAGCGCCCCCAAGTCGATGCCGGTTACTGGACTTCCCGAATCTACCTGGCGCGCTGCGTGACACTGCGATATCTCCACCGCATGCGCCCTGCTGCTGCTTGTTTCAAAGCGGCCGCGCGTAGTTTCGAAAGACTGGACGAATGGCCCGATTTTGTCACCGCCACGCTGGATCGGGCAGACGTCGAGCGCGTTCTGGGGCAGGATGATCTCGCTGGAGCGCTTGCCGGTGCGGCGCTCTCAAAAGGTGACTTTCTAACCACGGGATCTCAGCGCGGCCGTATCGACCTACTCACGGCGGACCTAGCTCTTCAGCGAGGAGAACTCGCAACCGCGTTGTCGCTGTACGAGTCTTCGCTCGACCATTTTTCGAGTAAGAGTTTGCGTAGATGGGAAGCGACCGCTCTCTTTCGAGTCGCGCGCGTGTATGCATTGCTCGACGCAAGCGGTGAAGCGTATGCGATGGTTTCTGATGGGATCGCCAAGCTGTCGGCGGCTGATGCGCCCGCTCGCGTCGCGAGCGCACTCGTGGACCTGTCGGAGATCGAGGCCGATTCGGGTCGGCTGTCGCTGTCCGAACACTGGTTGCGGTCGTCCGCGCACATCTATCGCCAGTTGGGAATGCCGATGGAGGTGGATGCGGTGGGGCTGCGGCAGGCGCGCGTGGCGCTGGCGCGCGGTCAGGTGGAAGCGGCGCGGGCGCGGGTTGATGGTCGCAATCAAAGTGTGGTTTTCAATTCTACCGACTGGATGCTGGTCGAGACCGAGATGGCGGTGACGCAGCGGGATTGCACGCAGGCGCGGCGGATGCTGGCGAGACTCGCGCGAAAGCCCTTGTCGCTGGCGCGGCAGATCGATCATGCGCGCTTGTCGGCCGAGTGCCTGCTGCAGGAGCGCGGCGCGCGGGCGGCGGAGGCGCATCT
>JBGTIG010000363.1:0-2247 GCA_041745755.1 Lysobacterales bacterium | reverse complement strand
GCGTGCCGACGCCTGCCGCCGCACCCGCGCTCGCGCGACGCGCCTGACGTGAGGATCGCGGCGCGCCGTCAGGAGGACGAGTTCGAAATCAACGTCATCTCGCTGATCGACGTGATGCTGACCCTGCTGATGTTCTTCGTGCTCACCGCGACGTTCGAGCAGCGCTCGATGATGGAAGTCACGCTGCCGAAGGCCTCGAACGAACCTTCCAGCCAGATCGAACAGACGCTCATCGTGCTGGTGGATGCGCAGGGGAGCTTTGCCGTCGACAACCGCGAAGTGCTGCAGAGCGATGTCGAATCGCTGAAGTCGGCGTTGCTGGCGGCGACCGGGGGCGACCGCTCCCGTCGTGTGCTGCTGCGGGCCGATGCGCGCACGCCCCACCAATCGGTGGTGGTGGCAATGGACGCGCTCGCACAGCTCGGATTCTCGAAGCTCAGTATCGCCACCGCGCCGGAGCGCGATGTCCAGTAGCACCGTCCCGTGAAACGGGGGGACGGCCCGTACAGGGAGCAGGGGCCGTGGCAGGTGTACCGGCGACTGCTGGCTTACGCACGGCCGTTCTGGCCGATCCTGGGTGTCGCCCTGGTGGCGATGATCTTCGAAGCCGCCGCCGCCGGCGCCTTCACGCTGCTCATGGAACCGGTGATCGACCAGACCTTCGTCGAGAAGAACCGGCGCATGAGCCTCTGGCTGCCGGCGGCGATCGTGGGCATCTTCCTGGTGCGGGGCATTGCGACCTGGGTGACCGACACGGGCATGGCGCGCGTCGGCCGCGGCGTCGTGCGGCGCCTGCGCGAGGAGCTCATGGCCAAGTTCCTGGCGATGCCGAGCGCGTTCTTCGACGTCGAGTCGCCCGCGCGCCTTGCCAGCCGCATCACCTACCACACGGAACAGGTCGCGCAGGCGACTTCCGAGTCCATCAAGGTCACCATCGCGGATTCGCTGACCATCCTGGCTTTGTTGATCGTGATGCTCGTGCAGAGCGTCAAGGTCACGCTGGCGATGTTGCTTATCGGACCCGTGATCGCCGCGCTCATCGCCGTGGTGGGTCGGCGTTACCGGCGCATCAACAGCAGTATCCAGGAGTCGGTGGCGGAAATGGCCGAGCTCGGGACCCAGGCGCTCGCCGCGCAGCAGGAAGTGAAACTGCACGGAGCGCACGTGCAGGAGATCGCACGCTTCAGCCGCATCGCCGACTCGAATCGCAGGCTCAATATCAAGGTGGAGGCGACGCGTGCGCTCAGCTCTTCGCTGGTGCAGGTCTTCGCTGCGATCGCGCTGGCGACGATCCTCTACATCGCGGGCCAGGAAGCCCTCCGTGGGCGGCTCGACGCCGGTGCCTTCGTCTCGCTCATGATGGCGATGATGGCGCTGTTGCCTTCACTCAAACGCATCACCAACGTCCAGAGCGTGATTCAGAAGGGCGTAGCCGCGGCGACCGGTCTGTTCGCGCTGCTCGACAGCGATGCGGAGCGCGATACCGGCACCCGCACGCTCGCGCGCGCAACCGGCGACATCCGCTTCCGGAACGTCGGCGCGCGCTACGTCGATGCCGCGGAAGCGGCGCTCAGCGGGGTATCGTTCGAAGCCAGGGCCGGCACCGTCACCGCCATCGTCGGACGATCCGGTAGCGGCAAGTCCACGCTGATCCGGTTGCTGCCGCGCTTCTACGACGTCGCGGAAGGAGCGATCACGCTCGACGGCGTGGCACTCGATGACTACCGGCTCGCGGACCTGCGGCGCCAGATCGCGATGGTCAGCCAGGATGCGATGCTGCTGGACGACAGCATCGCCCAGAACATTGCGTACGGCAGCACGGGTGAGGTCGACGAGGAGCGGGTGCGCGCCGCTGCGCTTGCCGCCAACGCGATGGAGTTCATCGAGCGGCTGCCGGAAGGAATCCACGCGCGCATCGGCGCCGGCGGCGGACTGCTCTCGGGCGGGCAGCGCCAGCGTCTTGCGATCGCGCGCGCGCTCTACAAGGACGCGCCGATCCTGATTCTCGACGAAGCCACGTCTTCACTCGACAGCGAGTCCGAAAGGCTGGTGCAGGACGCCCTCGAACGCATCATGCACGATCGCACCACTCTGGTGATCGCGCATCGACTGTCCACCATCGAGCACGCGCACCAGGTCCTGGTGCTGGATGCGGGCCGGCTGGTCGAGCGCGGCACGCATGCCGAGCTGCTGGCGGCGGGGCGCGACTACGCGCACCTGCATCGAATGCAGTTCCGCGAGGCGGCC
>JBGTIG010000362.1:0-9628 GCA_041745755.1 Lysobacterales bacterium | reverse complement strand
GCTGCGGATTGTCGGCGGGGTCGAGTCGGGCTGGCGAGGCATGTGCGGATCGTGCCTCACTGCCTGATCATTCCGCCTGCGACATCGCCTCGCCGTCAGGCAGGAGTTCAGCCCGAACCCACCGCCGGCAACCGACCTGCGGAATTGGCTCTGACCCGGTTTCCGCGGTTCGGCTCGCAATAAGGCGAAACCGCGACCCGGCCGAACGCCGTTCTCCTGCGTACCTAAAATGCCGGCACCTGGGCGCACCTTGCGCCTGATCCCCGGAATTTCCGCGGCATGCTGAGACTGACCGACATCAAACTGCCGCTGGACCACTCCGAGGCGGACCTCACCGCGGCGGTGCTGGCACGGCTTGGCATCAGTGCCAGGGAGCTGACCGGCTACACCATCGCCCGCCGCAGCTACGACGCACGCAAGCGCGGCGCGATCGTCATGATTTATTCGGTCGACGTCGAGACGGCGCGCGAGGCGGAATTGCTCACGCGCAAACCCCGCGGGCGCAAGCGCAAGCCTCCAAACAGGATCCTGCCGACGCCCGATACGACGTACCGGTTCGTCGCGCGTGCACCTGCAAACCTGCCGCTGCGCCCGATCGTGATCGGTACCGGACCCTGCGGTTTGTTCGCGGGCCTGGTGCTGGCGCAGATGGGGTTCCGGCCGGTCATCCTGGAGCGCGGCAAGGCGGTGCGCGAACGGACGGCGGACACCTTCGCGCTGTGGCGGAGGAAGATCCTCGATCCCGAATCCAATGTGCAGTTCGGCGAAGGCGGCGCGGGCACGTTTTCAGACGGCAAGTTGTACAGCCAGATCTCCGACCGCCTGCACCACGGCCGGAAGGTGCTGACCGAATTCGTCGCCGCCGGTGCGCCGGAGGAGATCCTCACCGTCAGCAAGCCTCACATCGGTACCTTCCGACTGGTGACGATGGTCGAGCACATGCGCGCGACGATCGAGGCGCTGGGCGGCGAGATCCGCTTCAGCAGTCGTGTCGATGACCTGCTGGTCGAGGTGGATTCGGGAAGCCGGCGCCACGTGCGCGGGGTGATGTTGGCGAGCGGCGAGCGTCTGCGTGCGGATCAGGTGGTGTTGGCGCTCGGCCACAGCGCCCGCGACACCTTTTTCATGCTGCACGCGCGCGGCGTGTTCCTCGAGGCCAAGCCGTTCTCGATCGGCTTCCGCATCGAGCATCCGCAATCGCTCATCGACGAGGCACGCTTCGGACCTCAGGCCGGGCATCCGCTACTCGGCGCGGCCGACTACAAACTCGTGCACCACGCCAGCAACGGGCGATCGGTCTACAGTTTCTGCATGTGCCCGGGTGGCACCGTGGTCGCGGCCGCCAGCGAGCCAGGCCGCGTGGTCACCAACGGCATGAGCCAGTACTCGCGCAACGAACGCAATGCCAACGCCGCGATCGTGGTCGGCATTACGCCCGGGGACTACGTGCCCTACGGCGACGGTCCGCTCGCGGGCATCGCATTGCAACGACATTGGGAAGCGCTGGCTTTCGAGCTCGGCGGTGGCGAATACGAAGCACCGGCGCAACTGGTCGGCGACTTCCTGGGCAACCGCGCTTCGGTCGCGTTCGGCACGACGCTGCCGTCGTACACGCCGGGGGTGCGCCTCACCGACCTCGACGCTTCACTGCCCCGCTATGCGATCGACGCGATCCGCGAGTCGATTCCGGCGTTCGACAGGCAACTCAAGGGCTTCGCGATGCACGACGCGCTGCTGACAGGCGTCGAGACGCGCACCTCGTCGCCGCTGCGCGTCACCCGTGGGCCCGATGGTCACAGCCTCAACACGCGTGGGCTGTTTCCTGCGGGCGAAGGCGCCGGCTACGCCGGTGGGATCCTCTCGGCGGGCGTCGACGGCATCAAGGCCGCGGAGGCAGTGGCGCTCAACATCATGGCGAGCGTGCGCTGACGCCCTCGCGCCCGCCAGCGGAAAAAGCGGCAAGGTACTCTGACCCCGCACTACAATGCGCGTGAACCCGACGCCCATCTCGAGCCGCCTTTCGGAGCCTCGCATGCGTACCTTCCCATCCCTTCTGGTAGCCGTCCTTGCAGTAGCTTCCGGCGTGCTGGTCGCCGCACCTTCCATGCCCCTGGTCGATGGATTGGAGAAAGTCGATGCCAAGCGTGTCGACGAGGCGTGGATCGACGCCGACGCCGATTTCAGTTCCTACGGTCGAGTCATCATCGACCCGGCCGAGGTCTCGTTCCGCAAGAACTGGATGCGGGACGTGAACCGCATGCAGGGTGCTTCCCGCATTCGCCAGCAGGACGCCGAGGAAATCGCGGCTGCCGCGCGTGAAGGCTTTGACGACATCTTCGCGAATGCGTTTCGAAAGGCCGGATTCGAGGTCGTCACGGAGCCTGGCGTCGACGTGCTGCGGCTGACCCCGGCCATCAAGGAACTGTATATCGACTCGCCGGGCAAACTCTCCGAACTCGGCAACAGGAATTATTCCGTCGAAGCGGGCGAGGCCGTGCTCGTCCTGGTGGCCAGCGATTCCCACACGGGCGCGGTGCTCGGCGTGGCGCTGGACCGCCGCAAGGCCGGCGATCGCGGCGGCTCCGGGTTGACGCGGTTCGATTGGCGTACCAGTGCCTCGAACCGAGCGGACTTCGAACGCTTGTTCAGATCATGGGCCGACGATTGCGTGGATGGGCTGGCGGACCTCAAGGCCCAGGCCCGCTGAACTCCGCTTCGGCGCGAACCCTCACGGGATCAGGGCGAGCGGGCCGCGGTGATTCACCGACCGCGCAGCGACACGTGTACCCGGAGCATGCGCCGGGACCGTGACCGCCGCCGTTCCCAAGCGCGGCGCGATACCCGACTTCGATCCATGCGTGGATGCGGCTGGCGCACACCTACCGCAGGAGCGGTCCAGCCAACCGCCAGGAAACGAAAAAAGGCCCGACGGATCGGGCCTCTCTTCGATGTCATGCGCCGGCGCGGGCAAGCAGTGGGGCCATTCCTTCATCGGGCCCGTGCGCACCTGCGGTGCATGCCTGGGTCTTACGCGGCGCGCTTCATCGTCAGCTTGCGTTCGCGCATCAGATCGTGGCACTGCCGGACCTGCGGCAACAGCCGCGTGAGCGAGTCGCGAACGGACTGCGGCGTGGAAGTCGCGGCCAGCGCCTCGTCGACCTTCGCCTTCAGGCGATCCTCGGATTCCTCCAGCTGCGCCACATAGGCGTAGTCGCGATCGCCGAACAGGCCGCGGACCTTCGCATAGAACTTGTTGAGATCACCCACCCAGGTGCCGTGGGTTGCCGGCCTCTCGCCGTCGCTGCGCACGGCCTTCGAAAGCTCGGTGACCATGCCCCCCTTGATCTCCGAGATCTTCTGGAAAGAAGTCCGGAGAACGGGATCCTGGACCTTCGTGGCGGCTTCAGCGTAAAACGTCTGACCATCACGGGCTACGGCGATGATGTCGTTGAGCATGTCGCTGGTGTTGTTCATCATGGAGATTGCTTCCTTTTGTTGTTGCGTGGGGAGGGCGTGTCCACGCCCTCTTTCCGGACCATGCAAATCGACACTGGTAAAAACCATGCCGATGCACGTCGGGAGGGAAAACACGGGGCGGGATCAATGCAACCTCGCCTGCCCAATGCTGCAATCATCTTAAAGGGTGCATGCTTAAGCTGGCCTGACGCGACTGAACGATGCGTGCATCTGCGTACCACGCACGCCGTGGGCCAGCAGCGTCACAAGGCAGAGCGTGGCGTTGACTCCGGTGGTCGATTCAGTGTTTCAAGAACTCATCCAAACGGCGCGATCAATGCTCAGCTACTTGAAGTCCCAGGCCCAGGCCGCGCTGGCAGCGAAGGATTTCGGCCGGGCGCAGGCGCTGTTGCAGCAACTGGTGACCGGGCAACCCGAAGACGCGGGACTTCATTTCGAACTGGCGTTCGTCGAGATGAATCTCGAGCGGCCGGAGCACGCCGCCGAACATCTGGCCCACGCGACGCGATTGCAACCGCGGTTCGCCGAAGCCTGGATCCGCCGCGGACAGGTGCTTCTGCTTCTGGCCCGTCACGATGAAGCGTTGCCGTGCTTCGACGCCGCATGCCAGCTCGCCCCGCGTGATGTGCGCAGCTGGGAAGGCGTGGCGCAAGCTCACAAAGAGTTGAAACGCGATTTCGCCGGACTGCTGCGCGCCCGCCGCGAACTGGTGGCGCTCAACCCGGCTTCTACCGAGGCGTGGATGCGGCTTGCCCACACTTACCGCAGCGGTGATCTGTCGGAAGAAGCCGCTGCCGCTTACCGATCGGTGCTGCAGATCAAACCCGATCTTCTCGCGGCGCGCTGGTCGCTCTTCCAGCACCCGTGGACTTCCTGCTTCGACGACGAGCAGTCGAGCGCGGACTTTGCCGCTCGCTGGGATGCCGGCGTGGCGTGGTTCGAGGCGCTGCCCGTCGGGAGTTGCGATCCGGAGGACATCGCGCAAGCCCTGTTGATCGCAACGGACTTCCACCTGCACTACCAGCCCGGGCCTTTGCTCGAAGAACGCAAGCGCTACGCGGCGCTGGTCACGCGCCTCGCGCACGCCGTGTGGGCACCGCCCGCCGTGGCGAAACGGCCGCGCACGGCACGTCGGCGGATCGGTTTCGTCAGCGCCTTTTTCCGCCGGCACTCGGTCATGAAGGTAGCCCAGGGACTCGTCGCGGCGCTTTGCACCGACGACTTCGAGGTCCTGATCTATCACCTGGACGATGTGGAGGATGCCTGGACCGCCGAACTAAGGGCGCGTGTCAGCAGCTACCGCGGCGGCTCGCATCGAACCGAACACTGGCTCGCCGCGATCGCGCAGGATGCGCCTGACGTGCTCGTGTATCTCGATATCGGCCAACACCCGCTCGCGCAAATATTGCCAGCCTACCGATTGGCACCGGTCCAGATCGCGTTCTGGGGCCATCCCATCACCTCGGGCTATCCCACGATCGACTGGTTCGTCAGCGCTGACGAGATCGAGGGCCCCGACGCGCAGGATCACTACAGCGAACGCCTGTACCGGCTTGCGGGCCTGGGTACCTGTTACGCCATGCCAACCAGCGCCGCAGGCGCGGCGGGCAGCGACGGTGAAGTGCGCTTCCTGCTCGCGCAGAACATCCTGAAGATCACGCCGGCCATGGACGAGACGCTGGCGCGCATCGCGGCGCAGGCGCCGCAGGTGCGCTTCCATGTCCTGCCGCATTCGCGGACGCATGTAGCGGAGGCGCTGCGGCTGCGAATGCAACGCACCTTCGCGCGCCACGGCCTGCGGGCCGATACGTTCGTCCGCATGCAGACGCATGTCTCCGGGCCGGACTTCGTCGCCCTGGCGAGTTCGTGCGACCTCAATCTCGACACGCCCGACTGGTCGGGCGGCATCTCCACGTTCGACGTGCTCGCGCAGGACCTGCCCACCCTCACCTGCCCCGCGGCAACTTTCCGCAGCCGCCAGAGTGCGGCGTTGCTGCGGCGCATGGGCCTCGAAGCCCTGATCGTCACCGACATGGATCAGTACGTGTCGCAAGCCGTGAAGATCGCGAAGGACCGCGACCTGCGTGCCTCGCTCGGTCATCGCGTCAAGGAGCGCAAGCACCAGGTTTTCGACGACCATCGCACCGTCGACGACTGGGTGCGTTTCATCTCCGGCGTCGAACCCGTGGCGCACCCGTGACGGCAGCGCCGTTCGCAATTCCTTTCCGGCTCGCCTCCCTACGTGCCTGCCCTGCTGCAACCCAGGCGCGCCACCGGCAACGCCGTGCGAACGGCGTGCAAAAGTTCGTTCACTGTTTGGGCGACAGGTACTGCTTGCGCCCGGCGATGGACTTCGCGGCGGCCAGCACCACGTTGCCGGGAACGCGCGCCTTGTAATCGGGATGCACGTAGGAAAACTGCAGCAAACCCTCGCCGTCGACGATAAACACCGAAGGCACGGGCAGGCCGTGGTGCGATTCGCCCGAGTACTCCTCGAGATCGATTCCGTAGCCCTTGTACTTTTCCCGCGTGGCGTCGTCGAGCGTGAATCCGATGCCGAACGCGCTCATCGCCTCCGCCCGGGAATCCGACAGGAGCGTGTAGTCGAGGCTGCCCTTGTCGAGCGTCTTGCTGAGTTCCGCCGGACGATCGGGACTGATCGCGATGATCTGGTAGCCGAGCGCCTCCGCGTCCTTCCTGATCAGTCGAAGCTCGCTCAACTGCAGGTTGCAGTAAGGGCACCAGCCGCCCCGGTAGAACACGAGTATCGCGGGCTTGCCGCCAATCTCCGACTTGAGTGTGGTCTCCTTGCCGGCGAGCGTCGTCAT
The DNA here is from genome assembly GCA_041745755.1 of Lysobacterales bacterium. Classification (GTDB taxonomy): domain Bacteria; phylum Pseudomonadota; class Gammaproteobacteria; order Xanthomonadales; family Ahniellaceae; genus JBBQNY01. The sequence continues at coordinate 3,323 of JBGTIG010000362.1, read as the reverse complement.
CGCGACGTCGGGCAACTCCGTGCCGAGCAGCACCGGACGGATCCGGTCAGGAGAGGTTGCGAGGGCATCGGCAGCGGTGGCGGCGGCGCAAGCCAGCAACAGCGCGAAGAGCGCGAGGATTCGAAACATGGTTTTTCTCCAAAGGATACGAACAACCGCAAGACCGCCAGCACCAGGCTTCGACCATGAGCTGCGATGACAATGCCCTGTGGGAGCGGCCCCAGCCGCGACAAACGCACCATCGCGGCTGGGGCTTCAGCGTCGCACAAAGTTCGCGCCGTCGAAACCGCGCCGGCAGACGGTGGGATACTTGGAGGGCGGCTTGGGCGGTTTCGTACCAGTTTCCGTGCCGGTCAACCGGGGTGTGAGGAACGTCCGGACAAGGCCCTGACCCAAAACAGCGGCAATTGGGCTCTGAATGGGCGGACCCGAATCAAACGCTCCTGCTCCCGGGCCATGCATTGACGAGAATCGGTACGGATCAGGTGGCTCGATGACAATCCCGAAGGTGCCCGAGCAATGACCCTGTGGAGAAAATTGGCGGTCGCTTGCGCCGTCCTGGCGATTGGCGCCTGTGCGAGCACGGGCCCTGTGCCTGCTGAGACAGCTGCCTGGTGGCGAACGACCGCAGCACTGTCCGGCGATGACATGGAAGGTCGCGACACCGGCTCGCGCGGTTACGACCGCGCCGCTGCCTACACCGCCGGTCGCTTCGAGCGCGCGGGACTGCTGCCGGCGGGGGATCACGGCACGTACTTCCAGCGCCTGAGTCTCGATGACATCGAAGTCACCAGCGAAGGCACGACGATCGCGGTGGCGTTTGCCAACGGCGCGACGCACCCGCTGCGTTTTCTGCATGACATCTCCGTGTCGCCGACCTGGGGCATGGCGGAAAGCCTCTCTGCCCCGCTGGTTTTCCGTGGCTATTGCGCGCCGGCCGACCTCGGCGAGGTACGCGGAGCCATCGTGGTGTGCTTCGGCACGCGCAGGACCGGCCAGACGCTCCTCGCCGCTCAACTCGAAGCCGTCACTGCGGCCGGCGCGACAGGCCTCATCCGGGTCGATGACAGGGACTTCAGCATCGAACCGCCGCGCTGGCCGCTCGCCTACGCGCGCACCGTGGCGATGGCGGATGGATCGCCGCGCCCGAAGTCCATTCCGGTGCTGCGAATGGCCGCCGCATCGTTCACGGAAATTGCCAACGAGAGTGGTCGGGACGGTGTTGAAATCCTGGCCCGTGGTGGACGCGGCGAGCCGATGGCGTCGTTCGACCTGCCGGCGCGGCTGCAGGCGCGCTTCGCCACGCGCGAACGCAGTTACACCTCGGACAACGTCCTCGCAGTACTGCCGGGGACCGATCCGGCGCTGGCCCACGAACCGGTGCTGCTGGTCGCGCACCTCGATGGTTACGGCTACGGCACGCCGGTCAACGGCGACAATCTCTACAACGGCGCGCTCGACGACGCGGCTTACGTCGCCACGCTGATCACCTTCGCCGACGTCCGCAACGGACGCGGCTTTCGACGGCCGGTGATCTTCGCGGCGGTGACGGCGGAGGAAAAAGGCCTGCTGGGTTCGCGCTGGCTGGCCGCGCATCCTACGCCCGCGGCTCCGACGCCGGTTGCCGTGCTCAATCTCGATCAGCTGCGCCCGCTGTATCCATTGAAGATACTCACGACGCTCGCGCTGGAGGATTCGACGCTGGGCCAGACGGTGCGTGACGTGGCCGGCCCGATGGGAATCGAAGTGCGGCCCGACGCCGAGCCCGAGCGCAATCTGCTGCGGCGCACGGACCACTGGCCGTTCATGCAGCGCGGCGTGCCCGCGGTCAGTTTCCTGTTCGGCTTCGACCGGAGCGATGCACTGGCGCAGGCGCGTTATCGCGACTGGTACGAAAACCGCTACCACGCGCCGCAGGACGACATGACGACACCCATCGACTTCGAAGCGCAGGCGAAATTCCATCGCTTCTACTTCGCGCTGACCGCAGCGGTCGCGGATGCAGATGAGCGTCCTCAATGGCTGCCCGGCAGCCCGTTGCGACCCACCGGCGGGCAATGATCCGCCCGCGACGAGCCCGTACTATGCGCGAAACTATGCGCGAAGACCTGATTTCGAAACGCTGTTGTCTCGAGGATTCACTTATGCGGCGACTTCCTTGGATCATTCTGGCTGGCATCCTGTTTCTTGGCGGCTGCGCCGCGCAACGGAGCGATGTCGCCGCGCCACCGCCCTCCGCGAAGGCGAGCGCACCCGCCAGCACGGACCAGGCGACTGCGACGTTCAACGCAGCCCTGGAACGACTCTCCCGGACGTACTACCGGCAGGTGCCCGAGGCTGCGACCTACAACGGCGCTCCCGCGAAACTCGCGGCAGGTGCCGATGCGCGTCTCAATGACCGGTCGGTGGCGGGCGAGACCACGCGCGTCGATGAGATCGAGGAGCGGCTGTCGGAGCTCAAGGCGATTCCTCTCGACGGGCTCAGCGCGGACCAGCTGCGCGTACGCGCTTCGCTGATCACGCTGTTGGACGGCGCGCTTGGACCTTCGCGCGTGGTCGACTACGGCAGCAGCTTCGACGTCTACGGCATCTGGTTCCTGCCGTACGTGATCACCCAGAACTCCGGGGTCACGCTGGACGTGGCGAAGTTGATGGAAGCGCAACAAACCGTTCTCAACGCCGATGAAGCCAGGGAGTATCTGGCGCGCCTTGAGCAAGTCCCGGGGGTCCTGGACGGGGCATTGGCGAAGATGCGCCACGACGTGGATCTCGGCGCGATCCCTCCCGACTTCATCGTCCAGAAATCCAGGGCCGTGGTCGACGCGTTTGCCACCATACCCGCCGCCGACAGCGTGCTGGTCACGAGCTTCGCCAGCAAGCTCAAGGCAGCTCAGGTAGCCGATGCCGACACACACGCGGCGAAGGCATTGGAGATTGTCGATAACGGCGTACTGCCGGCGTACCGGCGCATCAGCGCTTATCTCGGCGAGATCGCGCCGCGAGCACCGCACGACGCCGGTGTCTGGCGGCTTCCCAACGGTGCGGCGCTGTACAAGGCGATGATCAGGCACATTACCGACAGCGATCTGGATGCCGAGGACGTGCATCGGATCGGACTCGAGGAAGTCGCCCGCATCACGGCCGAGATGAACGTCCTGCTGCGCGAACAGGGTTACACCGAAGGCACGGTCGGCGAGCGCATGATCGCACTGGCCGCGGACCCCCGATATGTGTTTCCGAATACTCCGGAAGGCAAGAGGCAGCTGCGAGCCAGCATCGAGGCGCAGATGTCCGCGATGACGGCGCTCTTGCCCAAGCTGTTC
>JBGTIG010000361.1:0-7217 GCA_041745755.1 Lysobacterales bacterium | reverse complement strand
GACGCGCTCGGGTGGCAGGGCGACACGGCGTCCGGTCGCGTGCTGCGCGCGAGCCTCCTGGCCAGCGATTACGCCTTCGAGCAATGGCGACGCCGGCCCGAACTGCTGGCACGTATTGCTGGCGGTCGCGACGCGGAGGCGCGTCCCCGGGCGGGCGACACGGCGCAGTTGCTCGAGGGTGCTCCCGGAGATCTGGGGGCGCGTCTTCGCCGCTACCGGCACGCCCAGTCGCTCGGATTGATCACGCGCGATGTCGGCAACGTGGCCTCGCTCGAGCAGACCCTGTCCGACAGCTCGAGGCTCGCGGAAGTCTGTCTCGAGACAGCGATCGCCGGCGTCGAGGCGGCGCTGGCACTGCGTCGCGAGCCGCCCCGCGACCGTGATGGCCGCACGCTCAGGCTTGCCGTCATCGGCATGGGAAAACTCGGCGGCGAGGAACTCAATTTCTCGTCCGACATCGACCTGGTGTTCGCGTACGCGGATCCCGCGCACGGCACCGCAGAAGAAGCCGAAGCCGCGATGGCGCGCGTGGGGCAACGCGTCGTCAATCTGCTTTCCGCAAACGATGCGGACGGATTCGTGCATCGGGTCGACCTGCGCCTGCGTCCGTTCGGAACGGTGGGCAGGCTGGCGCTGCCGCAGTCGGCGATGGAGCAGTACTACCAGCGCGACGGCCGGGACTGGGAACGGTACGCGTGGGTGAAAGCACGCAGCGTCGCCGGCGACCGCGCGCAGGCCGCGCGACTGATCGCCACACTCAAGCCCTTCGTGTTCCGGCGCTACCTCGACTACGCGGCGATCGACTCCCTGCGCGAAATGAAGACCCTGATCGATGCCGAAGTCGCGCGCGCCGACCGCCAGGATGACCTCAAGCTCGGTCCCGGCGGCATTCGGGAGATCGAGTTCCTCGTGCAGCTGACGCAGCTCACGCGTGGCGGGCGCGAGCCGTCGCTGGCGGTGCCAGGGCTATTGCCGGCGCTTGCGGCAGCGCAGGCCATGGGTGCGATCCCGCGACCGCTCGCGGACGCCCTGTCCGATGCGTACCGCCTGTTGCGACAGGTCGAGAATCGCGTGCAGATGCTGAAAGACGAGCAGACGCATCGCCTGCCCGAGGATTCCGTCCTGCGCGCCCGCATTGCGCGGGGACTCGGATTCAAACACTTCGATTCACTCGCACTCCGTCTCGCGGAAGTTCGCGAGCGCGTCGCAAACGCGTTCGCCGACACCCTGGTACCCACACGTCGCAGGCCGACGGCCAGCGCGACCGCTCGCGCCAGCGCCACATCGGGCGACGACCGTGTTCGACACGCAAGCGCGGTTTGGCAGCGCGCAGGGGTGGGCGAGCGCGACAGCGGTGCCGCCCGCGCCCTCGGTCTGGACGAGGGAGCGGAGGAGGCGATCACCTCGCTCGCCGGCAATTCGGCACTGCGCGGCCTGTCCGACCGCCATGCACCGCGTCGGGACCGCCTCGTCCCCGCGTTGATCGCTGCAGCTTCCGGGCATGAGGAGGCCGGCGCGGTATTGCAGCGCCTCGTTGCGCTCGTTCGTGCGATCGCCGGCAGGCCGAGCTACATCGCCTTGCTGGACGAGCAGCCGGGAGCGCGCGGGCGCGTCATTGATGTATTCGCACGCAGCGGCTTCCTGGCCGACCAGGTGATCGCGCATCCGCTGCTCCTCGACGATCTGTTCGTGAAACGCGAGGGCACGGGACTCGACGGAAACGATTCGGCATCGCTGCACGCTGCACTGGCGGAAAAGCTCCTGCCCGCGGGCGACGACGCCGAGGAAACCCTGGCAATTCTGCACGAGTTCAAGCTCGCGCAGCAGTTCCGGATCGGGCTCGACTGGCTGGCGCGGACGCACACGGCGGATGCGATCGCGGGGCAGCTCGCAGCGCTCGCGTCCACTCTCGCCGCAGCGGCGCATGCGCAGGCGTTTGCGGATACGTGCCGTCAGCACGGGAGCCTCGAGGCGGCCAATCGTGACGGCCTGCTGATGATCGGTTACGGGAGCCTCGGCGCGTCGGAGCTCGGCTTCGCCTCCGATCTCGATCTCGTGTTCATCTACGAAACCGCGATGGCGAACGCCTGCACCGATGGCGCGCGCAGCCTCGAGGGAGCGAGGTGGTTCGCCCGCCGGGTGCAGCGCAGCGTGCACTGGCTGACGACACCCATGCGGGCCGGCGCCTTGTATGCCGTCGATGTGCGCCTGCGACCGGATGGCGGCAAGGGACTGCTGGTCAGCAGTTTCGAGGGCTTCGCCGAATACCAGCGCGCGCGCGCGTGGACGTGGGAACTGCAGGCGCTCGTGCGCGCACGCCCGCTGGCGGGTGATGCGCAATTGCACCGGCGTTTCACCGATCTGCGGCGCGAGCTGCTGTGCGTTCCACGCGATGCCGGGAAAGTGCGCGGCGAAGTCGTCGAGATGCGCACGCGCTGGCGGCGCGAACTCGATCGCAGCGACTCCGCCCATCTCGACCTCAAGCAGGGACTCGGCGGCCTCGTCGATCTCGAGTTCCTGCTCCAATACCTGGTGCTGGTCCACGCCGCCGAGCATCCCGGCTTGACCGCGAGCACGCGCACACGCGACCTGATCTCCCTGGCCGGGAGCGCGGGCCTCATCGATCGCAAAGACGCCGAAGCACTCGCGCACGCCCACGAAACCCTGTTGGGCGCGAGCCTCGATTGCACCCTGGACGCGCGGCCGCGACGTACGCTGCGCACGCCGGACGTCACCGCGGCGGTCGCCGTCATTCGCGCCGCGCTCGCCCGCCACGGCCTGTCGGAACCGGACTGACCGCGACCGGACCACGCAGACTGAAAGTACCGCGCCCGGACCAGGTTGATCGAGGCGTCGGCACTGACCCGTCAACGATCCCGACTCTCGACCCAGGACGGACACTAGCGCCCGGCATGCCGACCGGCAGCAGCTTCAGGGCAGTAGGCGGCACCCGCGAGGCAGCGGAACCCAGAACGTCCGACGCCTCCTGTTGACCCAGCCAGCCGCCTTTGCAACCGTCGGGTTAGGCGCTGACAATCTGCGTCGCGCCCTACAGGTCCAGAGTGGAAGTGATGAAACAAGTTCAGGCTTTGATCTTTGCCGCCTTGACCTCAACGCTGGCTTCTGCGCTGCATGCGAAGACCGAGTCCAACGCCAGCATGGCGGTTTCCGTCGAGCCCGCTGCTCGAATCGAGTCCGGCTTGCCGGCGGTGACGCTTGGCGGCAGGACGCTGCACTTGACGCTGGAGCAATGGATGGATGCCCTGGCAGTGCCCGGCGTCAGTATTGCCGTCATTCAAGATCACCGCATCGTCTGGACGAAAGCTTTCGGAGTCACGACGAACGCGCCTGGTGGTTCGCCGGTCACGCCAGGCACCGTCTTCCAGGCCGCATCTATCGCCAAGCCAGTTACCGCGCTTGCCGTGCTGCATCAGGTTGAGCGCGGGACGTTCGACCTGGACGCCAACATCAACGACTACCTCGATACCTGGACGCTGCCGCGCAACGAACTGCAGGCTGCGGAGACGGTCACGATCCGCCGCCTGCTGGCCCACACCGGCGGCGTGGCGCCTGGAGGTTTCCAAGGATATGCGCGAACGGCGTCATTGCCGGGGATTGTGCAGGTTCTGAGCGGTGAGACTCCAGCTACCAACAGTGCGGCGCGCGTGGTGTCCGAACCCGGCGCTGAGGTCGCCTATAGCGGCCTCGGGTATTCGCTCCTCCAGCTCGCGCTCGAGGACGCCCTGGATCAACCTTTCGAGTCGATACTGCAGGACACCGTGCTACGGCCCCTGAAGCTCAGCGACAGCTCATTCAACCAAGCGCTTCCGGAAGCGTTGGCGGCCCGTGCGGCACGCGGCCACCTCGGCATCGGGGTTGCGATCGACGGCGGCTGGTTCGTTTACCCGGAACTGGCGGCGGCCGGTCTGTGGACTACTCCAACCGATCTCGCGAAGTTCGCCATCGAGGTGGCGAACTCGAAACGCGGAAAGGGCCAGCTGCTCTCGCGCGGCTTGGCGCGCGAAATGTTGTCCCCACAGCGCGACGATATGGGGCTGGGTTTCGTGGTGCGCGATGGCGACACACACGGCTACTTCGCGCACTCGGGCGGCAACCCAGGCTACTTTGCACATTTCGAGATGCTGGCCGATTCAGGACAGGGCATCGCCATCATGACGAATGCCGACGCCGGCCAAGCCTTGACATCGCTGATCATTGCCAGCGTGGCAAAGGCGTATGACTGGCCCTTGCCCGCCCGACGGCACATTTCACCGGGCAGGGTAGAACGACTGTTCGCGCAGTTCGACCTCGTAGCGAACAAGCGCGGGAAAGTGGTTGTGGACCCCTCAGTCCTGACGCGTTACGTCGGCAAGTATGAGCTGGAGCCCGGCATGCTGTTCGACATCACGATCGCCGATGGCCAGCTCCAGCTCCAACTGGGCGATCAACCGCGGTTCCCAATTTTCGCCGAATCGGAAACAAAGTTTTTCCTGGAAGTGCTGAACGCGCAGATCACCTTCGTCGTGGATACGGCGGGTACGCCAAAGGCACTGATTCTCCATCAGGGCGGTCGGGACCAACCCGCGGAAAGAATCAAGTAGTCCGTGGTCGCCGAGAACAAATCCCCCGCGCCACATCCTGAGCGACGACTCTTGGCCAAAAGCGACGGGCAAGAACCAACCAGGTCAGGCGGCTTCGCAGAGATCATGGGGTCAGGTCTTGTATTACGAGATTGCACCAAGGTAGAGTCGGAAGCGGTGGACGCGATGTCGCAATGCAAGACCTGACCCTGGAAACTGACTGACCCTGGAAACCTGACCCTGGAAGCCCTGACCCTGGAAACCTCGAACGCGACATGCGCGCGTGGATCCCGGAGGCCGAAAGCGCGCCCTGACGCTTTATCAACAACCAACGGGTCGGAGACCGGGGGCGGAAACGCCGGGTCCGAGGTAGACAGCTTCGACGATGACGGCGGTGCGCATCTCCGGGGGCGAAATGGAAAAGTGGAACTGCAATGAAGGCTGACCTTGGTGGTTGTTCCTTCGGCCCATCGCGCGGTGGTGGCGGGTTATTCCTCATCGGATGCGTGTTCCTCGCCTCGGCACTTGCGGGATGCGCGCATGTGCAGCGGGACGAGGCGCTCGCAGCGCGTGTCGACGCACTGATGAGGCCGTTGGTGGACGGTCACCAGTTCAGCGGAGCGGTCGTCCTCACGCGGCGAGGCAAGGTCGTCTATCAGCGCGGATTCGGTTTGGCGAACCGTACATCGGACAATCCATACACGCCCCGCACTCCAGGCGACGGCGGGTCGCTGGCGAAGACCTTCACTGCCGCAGGTGTCTGGGGGCTCGCCCATGAGGGCCGGATCGATCTGGACGCGCCCGTAACCCGCTACGTGGCCGAATACCCGCACGCTGAGACGACGGTTCGGCACCTCATTTCGCACAGCAACGGCCTGCCGTGGGACTATGGGTGGTTCGACCCGCATTTCGGGAAGGACGAGCTGCGCACCACGCAAGCCATGCTGAAGGTGCTCGCCCTGCACGCTCCAACGCCTGCGTTCCCGCCTGGCAGCCAGTTCGAGTATTCGAGCCTCGGGTTCGACGTGGCCGCCTTGCTGATCGAACGCGTCAGCGGCCAAAGTTACGAGGATTTCCTGACACAGCGTTTTTTTTCGCGGCTGGGAATGCGGGACAGTTTCCTGCGACCGGGCCGCCTTTCGGATTGGATCGGTGTGCGCACGCTCGGCTACCGCTGGCGTGACTCTGCATGGGTCCTGTTCGACGTATTCGACATGGAGGCATTCTGGGGTGGATCCAACATCTACTTTTCAGCCATCGACCTGAGCCGGTGGGCCAGCGCGCACAGTTCCGGGACCGCGCTGCCGGCCGCCGTGTTCGAGACCGGACTGCTTCCTGCGAAAGTGGGCGGAGTCGAATCCGGGCTGAGCGGTTTGAACTGGTACTGCGACAAAGCGCGCACGCGCTGCTACTACTCTGGAGACTTGAATGCGTTCTACAGTTTTGTGTACTGGGACCGCGCACGCGATGAGTCGGTGGTGTACGTCAGCAACAGCACAATCCCGCCGTGGCGACGTGGCTGGCTGGTGCGCGAGCTCAAGGACGCGTTGGCAGGACAGCCGAGTCAAGTCAGCCCGCCTGTGCGATTCGAGCTTCTCGACCCGAAAGACCTTTCCGCGGTCGTCGGCGTCTACGACAACAAAGACTTCGGCTCGATCAACTTGACGAAGGGCGCACAAAGACTGCGCGCGCGCGTCGCCGATGGGCTCGAGTACGATCTCTTCCCAGTGGGCGACGGGGTGCTCTACTTACCAGGCATGGACCTGTGGCTCCGCTTTAGCGGTGGAATGCCTCCGTCCAGTCTGCACGTACGGTCGGCGCTCGCCGATACGGTGTTTCACCGATCACAGCGCTGACACATCCCAGGCGAGGCTCTCCGATCCGACGAACCCACCTGGCGTGCCTGCCGGTGAGTGCGCTGTTCACACGGCAAACCTATACTCAGGCCAGATCCAAAGGAGACTCGTACGATGGTTGATAACTCTGCGCCAGCCGCGGGTCCGCGTGCCGGATTCAAGTTCGGAGGATTGGTGCTTGCGCTGGTGTTGGGTGCGGCGCTGTATGGCGTTGGCTGGTGGCAGGGCAAGACCAAGCCGGCAGCCGAGGCCGCCGAGTACAAGGCGCAAGTCGATCAGCTGAGCGGCGACAGCGCGCGTGCGGTCAATCGCGGTCGAGTGATCGAAGCGCGCCTGGCAATACTCGAGGCGGTGATGGCACTCGACTCGCGCAATTTTGGCATCGCCGCTACGCATGTGCAGGCAGCAGGTGCGAGTCTCGGCGAAGTGGACGCCGCCGCGCTCGGCGTGGATGCGACCGAACTTGCGTCGATCCGCGAAGAAATCGCCAAGACCGACTTGAACGTGGCGGCCGACCTCGCACCATTGCGGGTGGCTTTGATGAACATTTCCGAACGCCTCAGGAAAATCACGGGGGCGTGACACGGGCGCGGGACGGCTGAGCATGGTGAGTCATCCATGCTTTCCAGAACCGCATTGTGACGAATCATGGGGTCACGGATCATGGGGTCAGGATCATGGGGTCAGGATCATGGGGTCAGGTCTTGTATTGCGAGATTGCACCAAGGTAGAGTCGGAAGCGGTAGGCCCGATGTCGCAATGCAACACCTGACCCTGGAAA
>JBGTIG010000360.1:0-13963 GCA_041745755.1 Lysobacterales bacterium | reverse complement strand
TGACCGGCGCCCTCCTGATCGGGACTTTTCTCGTGGGATCCTTCCGGACCGCGGACTTCTTCGCGGACGCCTTCGTGGGCGCGGACTTCCTCGCCACCGGTTTGGCCTTGCGGGCTGCGGCTGCGGGCCTGGACTTCCTGGACTTGTCGCCTGGACGCGTCCTGGCCGCCGGCCTGGCGGGCGTTGACTTGCGGGAACCCGGCTTGCCGGATTTTGCGTGCTGCTTGGCTGCGCCCGACTTCCTGGCGGCGGTAGCGGTCTTGCGGGTGGCGCGAGAGGCCATCAGACAACATCTCCAGTTCGAAAATTCTCCGGTTCGACGCGCCGGAACAGCGCGGGACACACCCGGAAGGCGCGCTGTTATAGCTCATGCCCCCTACCCCGGCAACCGCGCGACACATTCGTGTGACAGCATCCACGGCAATGTTGCAACGAATCCTCACCGGATTGCTGCGCGCGTATCAACGCGTACTCAGCCCCTGGCTCGGCAATCGGTGCCGCTTTCATCCCACCTGCTCGCAGTACGCGATCGAAGCACTCAAGCTGCATGGCGTTGCACGCGGCGGCTGGCTCGCGATCCGCCGCGTCGCGCGGTGCCACCCGGGCTGCGAAGGCGGAATCGATCCGGTGCCACCGCCGGAACGAACGCCCGGAACGAGACCGTAGGCGCATCAGGCGTTCGCGGCAGCAGCCCGTCCGGTCTCGGCCGCGCCATCGACGGCGGCGGCGGCCAGCGCTCGAAAGTGTTGCGGTTCCGCTGGCGTTGCCGCGCGTGCGGTCACTTTCTGCAAGCCCCCTTGACGGCGTCGCTTCGAATACTGCCGATTCCGACGCGATGGATGGCGATACCTCGTGATTGGTCCCGGTTAGAATCGGCACTCCGTGTCCCGCGCAGGAATCGCATGAGCGACTGGGTGATCCGCAATGCCCAACTGGTGAACGAAGGCATGCGCTGGAATGCGGACGTGCGCATCCGCGCCGGTCGCATCGACCGCATCGGCGGCAGCTTCGGAGTGCGCGGAGGCGAACGCGAATACGACGCTGCGGGCCGATTGCTGTTTCCCGGCCTGATCGACGCCCAGGTGCACTTCCGCGAACCTGGTCTCGAACACAAGGCGACCATCGCGGCCGAATCGCGCGCCGCAGCTGCCGGCGGCATCACCAGTTTTCTGGAGATGCCGAATACGCGGCCTCCCGCAACCGACTTCGAGTCGCTGCGCGACAAGCGCTCGCGTGCGACGCGTACCTCGCTCGGCAATTTCGCTTTCTACCTCGGTGCCACGAACGACAATCTCGAGGTGATCCGTCGCGTCACGCCCGCCGAGGCATGTGGCATCAAGGTGTTCATGGGCGCCTCGACCGGCAACATGCTGGTGGACGACCCGGACACGCTCGACGCGATCTTTCGCGAGGCGCCTCTGCTGCTGATCACGCATTGCGAAGACACCCCCACGATCGACCGCAACCAGGCCGCGGCCATCGCCAGCGGCCGCAGGTTGAGCGCGGTCGACCATCCGGCGATCCGGTCGCGCGAAGCCTGCATCCAGTCGACGCTGCTCGCGCGGGAGCTCGCGCTGCGGCACTATGCCCGGCTGCACGTCCTGCACGTTTCCACCGCGGAAGAAGCCGCTTTGTTCACGGCGGGTCCGATCGAAGGCAAGCGCATCACGGCCGAGACCTGCGTGCACTACCTGCATTTCGACGCCGATGACTATCCGCGGCTTGGCAATCGCATCAAGTGCAATCCCAGCATCAAGCTCGCCTCCGATCGCGAAGCACTGGTGGCTGCGCTGAGCGAGGGACGCATCGACGTGCTGGCCACGGATCACGCTCCGCACACGGCGGGCGAGAAGGCACTGCCCTATCTGGACGCGCCTTCGGGCCTGCCGCTGGTGCAACACGCGCTGCAGGTCGCGTTGATGCATCTCTCGCCGGAAATGCTGGTCGAGCGCTTCTGCCACGCGCCCGCACGCCTGTTCGGACTTGTCGGGCGTGGCTTCCTCCAGGAAGGCGGCTTTGCCGACATGACCCTGGTCGACCCGGCGTCCTCTCAATCCATCCGCGAGGAGGATCTGCTTTCGAAGTGCGCCTGGTCGCCCTTCGAGGGCGAGACATTCGCCTCGCGCGTCGCCGCCACCTGGATCAACGGCCACCTGGCGTGGGACGGCGAGCGTCTGGACGATTCGCAGCTCGGGATGGCAATGGAAACAACGCGGGGCCGTATCTGAGCGCGCGGCTTCACGCAGCATCGTGTCCCCGCAGGCCGCCGATGGTGTGGGTGTCACTGGCCGTGGCACTGCTGGGCGGAACGCCGGCGCTGGCAGGCGACGATCTGCCCCTCAGTGTTGTGCAGGGAGGCCTCGCGTTCGGTCGCGTGCCTCCGGGCGTCGCGATCACGATCGAAGGCAGGCCGGTGCGGGTGTCCGCGCGCGGCGAATATGTGCTCGCTGCCGCACGCGAGGCCAAGGGGTTCGTGGAGATCGCCATGACCGATGCTGGCGGAATGCAGCGGACACACCGGATCCCGATCAACGTGCGCAGCTTTCCAGTCGAGCGCGTGGATGGAGTTCCGGCGGCTACCGTCGATCCGCCACCCGCGATCGCCGCGCGCATTGCCAGGGAGCAGGCCGCGGTCGCCGCGGCGCGCAAGCGCGACGACGATCGCCAGGATTGGCGCGGAGGCTTCGCCCTCCCCGTCGATGCACGGATCAGCGGTGTATTCGGCAGTGCGCGCGTCTACAACGGCAAGCCAGGATCGGCCCACTCCGGAATCGATCTCGCCGCGCCCGAGGGCGCCGCAGTACGCGCTCCGGCGGCGGGAGTCGTCACATTTGCCGAGACGGATCTCTATCTCACTGGCGGCACGCTGGTGCTGGACCACGGCCATGGACTCAGTTCCACGTTTCTGCATCTCAGCCGCATCGATGCGGCAGTGGGCGATCGACTGGAACGGGGAGACACGCTCGGAGCCGTCGGGGCCACCGGCCGTGCGACCGGTCCCCACCTGCATTGGGGCATGAATCTTTTCGACATCCGCGTCGATCCCGCGCTGCAGCTCCGGACCCGGGATCCTGACCCCGTGCTCTCACGTTGAGGTCGCTCTACTCTCGCGACAGTCGCTGCGCACGGCGCACCGCGCTCCAGACCAGCCAGATTTCGCGCCAGCGTGAGCGTTGCGCCCGGATCCTCGCGGAGCCTTCGAGATGGGCATGGGCGTGCAGCACCTGCGCGCGCAAGGCGGCGGACCACGCATCGACCGCCTTCGCCGCCTCCAGCCGCGCGCGAAGCTCGTGCCAGCGGGCGGTTGAAAGTTGCGCGCCGAATTCGGTTCGCGCGTCGGAGTCCGGACGGCGCGCGCGCAACATCACCGCCAGCGCCCGAGTTTCGCAGGCTGCGGAATCGCAGGGCGTCGGCCCGAACCACAGCGCCCGTTCAACGGCGGAGTACGCCTCCAATGCGTCGTCCGTGTACGGCTCCGCGCGGCGCAACTGTCCGAACGCGGACGCGAGTTCCGGCCAGGCGAACGCGGGCGACAGCAACCCCAACCCCCGCGTCAGCGGGTGCCTCGCCTCGCCACGGGCGGCGCACGCAACCTCCTCCATCCACCAGGCGGACTTGGCATCGCTCACACGCGCGTCGCCAGAGGCTTTCAGGCTTTCCCGCATCGCGTGAGCCAGAGCCAGCCGCGTCGACGCGGCAAGCTCCCGGGCTGCCGGTACGAACAGCCGAAGGCTGGCGGCTTCGTCCCGATCGGCCCAGTCGTCGATTGCGGTCCGCAGCGCAGGGTCCGCGGTCACCACAGCCACGCCGAGAAGTCATCCGGCGAAGCGAAGCGGAGATCCGCCGACCAGTCTGCAGGGTCCCCGGTCTCGAGGTAACCCCACTCCGCGCTCGCGGTACGGGTGCCGGCAGCGCGACCGGCTTCGATATCGCGGCGATCGTCGCCGATGAACAGCGTGTCGCGGGCGGCGGCGCCCGCGATCGCGCACGCGTGAAGCACGGGCGCGGGATGCGGCTTGCGCTCTGCAAGCGTGTCGCCGCAGACCACGCTCGCGAAAGTCTCCCGAACGCCGAGTTCCGCCAGCAGCGCCGCGGTCAGCGTGCTGCTCTTGTTGGTCACGATGCCGGCGCTACCTCCTTCACGCCGCCAGCGATCGAGCAGCACCTCGATTCCGTCGAACAGGCGGGTGTCGATACAGATGTACTCCCGATAGCGCGCGAGCAACGCGTCGAGATGTGACTCGGCCGCGGCTGCGGAGAGTTCGGGAATGCCCACGCGCAGCACGGCGCGGCCGCCCTTCGACACATGGCCACGCACGCGTGCGGCGTCGATGGGCGCGAGACCGAGTTGCGCGCGGATGAATTGCAGGGCGCCGATGAGATCGGGCGCCGTGTCCGCCAGCGTTCCGTCGAGATCGAACAGCAGCAACCGGGGTCGCCAACCCGCCAGCGATGCAAGCGGCGTCATCAGGTTCGCGGTCATGTGGGTGCGATCAGGTGCGACGCGCGCACGCCAGGTAGTTGATCGAAGTCGACGCGCCAACCCACGCGCGCCGGGTCAACGGCTCGTAACCGAGTCCGCTGACGTCCTCCATCACCAGTCCCGCCTGCCGCGCCCAGGCGGCAAGTTCCGCTGGCCGGATGAAACGGGCGTACTGGTGCGTGCCGCGGGGCAACAGCCCCAGCAGGTACTCGGCCCCCACGATCGCCCCGGCGAACGCAATCGGCGTGCGATTCAAGGTGGAGGCGACGAACACGCCGCCCGGTTTCAGCAGGCGCGCGCAGTCGGCGACGATCGCCGCGGGATCGGGCACGTGCTCGAGCATCTCCATGCAGCAGACACCGTCGAAGCCCGCCGGCTCCGCTGCCGCGAGTTCCGCCACGCCCTGTACCCGGTAGTCGACTTCAAGCGAAGACTCGAGGAGATGCAGTCGCGCAACCTCGATCAGATCTTCGGCGACGTCGAGCGCAACCACGTTCGCGCCAGCCCTTGCCAGTGCCTCGCTCAGCAATCCCCCGCCGCAACCGAGGTCGAGCACGCGCGCGCCATCGAGGTCCAGCTGCGCGCTGACGTAGTCCAGACGCACGGGATTGAGATCGTGCAGAGGTCGCGAGGGACCATTCGGATCCCACCAGCTTGCGGCAAGTGCGCTGAAGCGGTCGATCTCCGCGACGTCGACGTTGTGGTTGGCTGCGGAGTTCATCGGGAACCTGCGTCAACGTCCGCGTTGGCGATGCGGGACTGCCAGTCGAGCGCCATCGAGCGAAGCCGGATCACGTCCACGTCCACCAGCGCGCCGTCGCGCAGTCGCGGACGGCCGTCGATCCATACGTCGGTGAACTGACGGCGATTGCCAGCGTAGACGATCTGCGAGATCGGGTCGTAGAGCGGCAGCGTGTCGAGATCGTCGAGTCTCATCGCCGCCAGGTCCGCCCGCTTGCCCGCCTCGATACTGCCGATGCGATCCTCCCATCCGAGGGCTCGCGCCCCGCCGAGCGTTGCCGCATGCAGGATGCTTGCGGCATCGCATGCGGCCGCGTCGTTCGCCACAGCCTTCGCGAGCAACGCAGCAGTGCGCATTTCCCCCACCATGTCCAGATCGTTGTTGCTGGCGCAACCGTCGGTACCGAGTGCCACGTTGACACCGGCGGCCAGCAGCCGCGCGAGTGGGCAGAACCCCGAGGCGAGCTTGAGGTTCGACTCGGGACAGTGCACCACGTGCACGCCGGTTTCCGCGCAGCGCGCGATCTCGCCGGGCTCGAGTTCGGTCATGTGGACCGCGATGAGGCGTTCGTCGAGCAGTCCGAGGCGTCCCAGTCGCGCCAACGGGCGCAAGCCGTGCTCGCGCACCGAGTCGGCGACTTCCTGCGCAGTTTCGTGCACATGGCAGTGCACGCGCAGCCCGTGGGTCCGCGACAGCCCGGCGATACGTTCGAAACTCGCGTCGCTCACGGTATAGGGGGCATGCGGGGCGATCGAAGTGCCGATCAGCGGCTTGGTGCGCACGGCCTCGAACGTGGCGAGCGCCCTGTCGAAATACTCATCCGCGTCGGCGGCCCATGCCGTCGCAAACTCGATGACCGGCAAACCGACCATGGCCCGGAAGCCTGCATCTGCGTAGGCCTCTGCCGCGACGTCGGGAAAGAAATAGCTCTCGTTGCAGCAGGTGGTGCCGCCCCGCAACATCTCGGCGATCGCGAGTTCGATCCCGCAGCGCACGAACTCCGGTCCCACGAACCTGGCCTCCATCGGCCAGATGTGCCCGCGCAGCCAGGTCATGAGCGGGAGGTCGTCGGCGAGGCCGCGCAACAGGGTCATCGGGTTGTGGGTGTGCGCGTTGACCAGGCCCGGCATCAGCGCGTGTCCCTCCAGCCGGACATTCTCGACCGCGCGATACGCAGTCTTCGCCTCTGCGGTCGGCAACACTGCGAGGATGGCGCCGCCGCGGATCGCGACCGAATGATCACCGAGGACCCGTCCCCGGGTCTCGATGGGGATTACCCAGCGCGCGTGGATCAGCAGGTCGCAGGTCTCGGGGGCGGCGCTGGGTTCGGTGTTCATCAGTTCGCCGCGGCGCGTCCTACTTCACGCGCGAAACATAGATGCCTTCGCGGGTATCCACCCGGATCCTCTCGCCATTCTCCACGAACAGGGGAACGCGGACGGTGGCCCCGGTCTCGAGCCTGGCAGGCTTGCCACCGCCGGACGAAGTGTCCCCGCGCAGACCCGGGTCGGTTTCGACGATGGTGAGTTCGACGAAGTTGGGCGGCGCAACAGAAAGCGGAGCACCGTTCCACAGGGTGACCACGCAAGATTCCTCGCCTTTCAGCCAGTTCAGCGCATCGCCCATCGCGGTCTTGTCGGCTTGATGCTGTTCGAACGTCTCCGTCTGCATGAAGTGATAGAACTCGCCATCGAAGTACAGGTACTGCATGTCGGTGTCGATGACGTCCGCGCCCTCCACCGAGTCGGTTGCCTTGAGCGTCTTCTCGACCACGCGGCCGTTGCGCAGGTTGCGGATGCGCACGCGGGTGAAGGCCTGGCCCTTGCCCGGCTTGACGAAATCCGCGTCGACGATCGTGTAGGGATCGCCGTCAACGATGATCTTCAGACCGTTCTTGACATCGTTCAAGCCGTAGGTGGCCATGCAAAGTTGCTCCGAAAGGGGGCCGACCGCGTCCGGCGGCCCGCTAACATGGGGAAAGAGGCGCGCGTTGACCGCGCAGTGCGCCGCAAGCCAGTGAGCGCAGCGAGCAGCGAATGATACCCGCAAGCCAGGAATCCGCACACGCAGCTTCGGGTCACGCCCGGGACTGGCGCCGCCAGTGGCGCGAGTCGATCGTCGATCCGCACGAGCTGTTGCAGATGCTGGAACTCGATCATCTCCGCTGCCGTTTGCCCGTGTCGCCCCCGCACGGATTTCCCTTGCGGGTGCCACGGGCATTCGTCGCGCGGATGCGCCTGCGGGAACCCTCCGACCCCCTGCTCCGCCAGGTGCTCCCGCTCGACGAGGAGAATCTCCCCGTCGCGGGTTTCGGCCTCGATCCTGTCGGCGATCTTGCCGCGCGAGCCGGACCCGGTGCAGGCGTGCTCCAGAAGTACCACGGCCGCGCCCTGCTCATCGCGACCGGCAGTTGTGCCGTGCACTGCCGCTACTGTTTCCGGCGTCACTTTCCCTACGGGGAGGAAACTGCGGCGCGCGGCGGCTGGCGCGACGCGCTGGCCTGGCTGCGCGACCATGAAGCGATCAACGAAGTCATCCTGTCGGGTGGCGACCCGCTCTCGCTGGCCACGCACAGGCTCTCGGAGCTGACGGCCGGACTGCGCGCGCTGCCCGGCGTCACCACCTTGCGTATCCATACGCGATTGCCGGTGGTGCTTCCGGCGCGGGTCGACGACGAACTCTGCGAGTGGCTGGCCGCGCTGCCTTTGTCCAAAGTGATCGTGATCCACGCCAACCACGCCAATGAATTCGATGAGGAAGTCGATGCAGCTTTGCTGCGGCTGAGACAGGCGGGCTGCGTCCTGCTCAATCAGTCGGTGTTGCTGCAAGGAGTCAATGATTCCCTCGAGGCGCTGTCGGACCTGAGCCGCCGTCTGCTGGAAAGTCGGGTGATGCCCTACTACCTGCATGCGCTCGACACCGTGGCCGGCGCCGCGCACTTTGCCGTCGACGACGCCCGGGCGAAAGAACTCATGGTTGCACTTCGCAATCGATTGCCGGGATATCTGGTGCCCCGACTCGTACGCGAGATCGAAGGCCAGGAAAGCAAGTCCCCGCTCGAGCCTGTCGAATTTCCGCTGGTCAAGACTGAGTCCGAGCCAAACGCTTCGAAAGCTGTGATCCGGCGACTGGCGAAACACCGGTAGATTACGGTACAACCTCACCGCGGTTCGACCGGCCCGGCTTGGCCGCCTCATCGCGCCCCAGAAGCGTCTGCATCGTGAATGCGCCGTCGCGGTCATCACCCAACTCCGGAACCATTGAATGCGCAGGAACGACACGGTCGTGCGGGTGCTGCTGATCGAGCCCACGCTCGACGATGCCGAGCGCAGGGTGAGCGACCTGCGCAACGGAGGCGTCGCCGCGCGGCCGATGCGAGCGGAAAGCCTCGATCAGCTTGAGGCCCTGCTGCGCGACCAGCCGTTCGATCTGGCGCTGGTCAACCCCGCCGTCGAGTCTCCCTCCCTTCCGGATGTGATCGCGGCCATCGCACACGCCGGTAAACTGATTCCGGTGCTGGTAGTGCTCGATCGTCTGGAACCGTCGAACTATTTCGAGAGCCTGACGGAGGGCGCGGTGGGGGTCGCGATCTCCTCGCAACAGGGCGACCTGCCGCGCGCTGTGCTTCGCGCGATGGAGAACCTCGAGGCGAAGCGCGGTATGCGCGCGGCGGAGATTGCGCTGCGCGAGAGCGAGAAGCGCTGCGACGCCCTGCTGCAGTCCTCGCGAGACCCCATCGCATATGTCCATGAGGGCATGCATCTGCGAGCCAACGAAGCCTATCTCGAGATCTTCGGATTCAATTCCTTCGACGAAATCGAGGGCATGTCCCTGCTCGATCTCATTGCCGGCCCGGAAGCCGACTCGTTCAAGACGCTGCTCAAGAGCCTGAGCCGCGGCGACCCTCCGCCGGCGCAGTTCACCACGCGCGCGGTCCGCTCCGACGGCGCGCCCTTCGATGCGGTGATGGAATTCCAGCCCGCGACCTACGAGAACGAACGCTGCCAGCAGATCGTCATCCGACTGCCCGGCGGGGGAGATTCGGAGGAAATCGAGAGACTGCGCACGCACGATCTGGTGACCGATCTGCTCAACCGCCACGCGGCGCTGTCGCGCCTTGAGTCGATGATCCATGCGGTGGCCCAGGGCGGCAGGCCGATCGTGCTCTGGCTGCTGGAGGCCGATCATTTCCGTACGCTGCTGGATCGCGTGGGGCTCGGCAACGCCGATCTCCTGCTCGGCGACATGGCAACCCTCTTGCGGCAGCACCTGGTGGAAGGCGAGCACGCGGCGCGCATCGGCGAACACACCTTCGCGCTGTTGTCCCCGAACGCCGACCCCGCCGAGGCACGGGCTCGCGCCGAGAAGCTGCTCAAGGTGTTCGAGGATCACCTGTTCGACGTAGCGGGCAAGTCCATCGGTCTCAGGATCAGCATCGCCGTGGTGCTGATCAGCGAGATCAATGCGAACCTGTCCGCCGTTCTTGACCAGTCGGGACGAAGCCTGAGGGAAGCGCAGGCCGAAGGCGGCAACCGCGTGGTCATACACGACCCGGGAGCGCGGGACCGGGCCGCGGTCGAAGCCGAACAGAATCGCAACAACGCCATCAGGCAGGCGCTCGACGCGCGGCAGCTGGTCCTGCTGTTCCAGTCCATCGTGAGCCTGCAGGGCGAGGAAGGGGAAGTGTTCGACGTATCGGTGCGCCTAGCAACCGAGATGGGGGAACTGAATGCCGGCGAGTTCATTCCGTTGGCGGAACGCTGGGGCACGTGCCTCGCAATCGATCGCTGGGTGATCGAGCACGCGGTCAAGTCGCTGGCGGAACGACAGGCACAGGGTCCCACTCTCATGTTCCTGCGCGTCTCGCCGCAGGGAATCGAGGATCAGAGCCTCGTGCCGTTTATCGCGCAGTGCCTGAAGACACACCGGGTCAGCGGCGAGCAGCTGGTTTTCCAGATGGCGGAGAGCCACGTGGTCACCCGCCTCAAGACGGTGCGCCAGTTCGTCAAGGGCCTGGACCAGCTGCATGCAGCCTTTGCGCTATCGCGTTTCGGCTCGGGACTCGATTCCTTCCAGACCCTCCGCAACATCGACGCGCACTACGTCAAGATCGATGGTGCCCTGATGCAGGGTTTCAGCACCAACCCCGAAAACCAGACGCGAGTCCGCGAGATCTGCGACCAGGCCCACCGGCTCGACAAGCAGACGGTCGCGGAATGGGTGGAGGACACGGCTTCGATGGCGCTCCTGTTCGGTTTCGGTGTCCGCTTCGTCCAGGGCAACTTCCTGCACGAAGCCGAAAAGGTCATGGCCCACGACATCCACCAGTGATCCTGCCCGTTGCAGGACGGCTTTGCCCGCATCGGTGGCGACATAGAAGGCTTGCGAAGCCGAGGCCCGAGGCCGCACACGACCGCTCAGCAACGGAGCCGATCCAGCACGTCCGACAGCTCCCGGGGAAGGGGCGCGCTGAAGCAGTACGATCCGGCGTCGGCGAGGTCGAACGCGAGTTCCGTGGCGTGCAGGAACATGCGGCGCAACCCGGCGCCCTCGCGCAGCGCGCGATTCGATCCCTCGTCGCCATACTTCGCGTCGCCGGCCACGGGGGCTCCGATGTGCGCCGCATGCACGCGGATCTGGTGGGTTCGCCCGGTGTCGATGAACACTTCGGCGTAGCTGCAGTCGCCGCGTCGCTCGATCTCGTGGAATCGGCTGCGCGCCGCCTGGCCGTCTTCCGCTACCGCGACCATGCGCTCGCCGCCACGCAACACCGACTTGCGCAAAGAAGCGTCGACGCGCACATCGCGTTCGGCGAGCGGCGCCGCCAGCAACGCCAGATAGCGCTTGCGCACTCTGCCGTCGCGCAGCGCCGCCTGCGCAGCCAGGAGCGCGCTGCGCCTGCGCGCCAC
The DNA here is from genome assembly GCA_041745755.1 of Lysobacterales bacterium. Classification (GTDB taxonomy): domain Bacteria; phylum Pseudomonadota; class Gammaproteobacteria; order Xanthomonadales; family Ahniellaceae; genus JBBQNY01. Next base: position 2,829 of record JBGTIG010000360.1, on the reverse strand, counting down.
CACGAGCACGCCACTGGTATCCCGATCGAGCCGATGCACGAGCTCGAGCGTTTCCGCGGGACGCAGTTGCCGCAACTGCTCGATGGCACCGAGCGCGATGCCGCTTCCGCCATGTGCCGCAAGCCCCGCCGGCTTGTCGATCACGAGAAAGCGCTTGTCCTCGAACACGATGGCATCGGCCAGCGTCTGCAGAGCCTTCCCGCTGGCCTGCGGCACCTCGTCGACCTGCGCCTGCCTGAGCGGCGGGATGCGCAGCCGGTCTTCCGTGGAGAGCTTGTTCTCGGCTCGGGCGCGTCCGCCGTTGATGCGAACCTGGCCGGTCCGGAGCAGCCTGTAGACGTGCGACTTCGGCACGCCCTTGAGCTCGCGAAAAAGGAAGTTGTCGACCCGCTGGCCTGCGTGTGCCTCGGTCACCACCACGAAGCGAACGGGGCTCGACTTGCCGCGGTTGCAGTCGTCATCTCGAGTCACGTTGCCGTTGGCGCCCCGCGATTGCTATGATGGACGCGGACAAGCAGGCCAGAATCGGCGGTTCCAGAGACATTCGAGAGCCGTCGCAGGTCGCTTGACCACCCGTCCGACCGATCCTTCGTGAGCGCTGCCAGGCAGCGTGCGCGAGGACCGCATGTTATCAGGATGCAGCCGTAGCATTCGCCTCGCAGATCCCTCTTGCGAACGCGGATGCGCCGCGATCTTCAGGGCGCCTTCGCGCTTCGTGTTCGCGGCCGCAGCGGCTTCGCCTCGATTGCCGGACCGGTAGGGTTTTCGAGCACCTCGCCGGGACTCAACGGTCCGCGGGCGAGGTTTTTCGGTGAGCGCGAGTTCACCGGTCAGTCGGACAATCCGTCCGACAGCAATTGCAGCGCTCCCGCCTTGGGCGAGATGCGCCGGTGCGCGCCGCACGCGCGCGCGACAGCCGCACCACCACGGCTGCGCGCCGCGCATGCGATCGCAGGCACTGGCAGCCTCCCGGTCGCGGTGGAGCGCCAGGGATAGCCACCATGAAGCGCATGTTGATCAACGCAACTCAGCGTGAAGAGTTGCGCGTGGCCATTGTCGAGGGCCAGACGCTGTTCGATCTCGATATGGAAACTCCGGCCAAGGAGCAGAAAAAGGCCAACATCTACAAGGGACGTATCACGCGCGTCGAGCCCAGTCTCGAAGCCGCATTCGTGGATTTTGGCGGGGACAAGCACGGCTTCCTGCCGCTTAAGGAAATCGCCCGCGAGTACTTCGCCGACGGCGTGGATCCCGCCAAGGTGGGGATCCGCGAACTGATCCGCGAAGGTCAGTCGGTGGTCGTGCAGGTCGACAAAGAGGAGCGCGGCACCAAGGGCGCGGCCCTCACGACCTTCATCTCGCTGGCCGGTCGATACCTCGTGCTCATGCCCAACAATCCCCGGGCAGGCGGGGTGTCCCGCCGTATCGAAGGAGAGGAACGACAGCTTCTCAAGGAGACGCTCGACCAGCTCAATGTTCCGGAGGACATGGGCATCATCATCCGCACCGCCGGGCTCGGCCTCAACGTCGACGAGCTGCAGTGGGATCTCGACTATCTCGTGCAGGTTTGGAAGGCCATCGCGGATGCCGCGTTGTCCAAGCCGGGCCCATTCCTTATCTACCAGGAGTCGCGGCTCATCATCCGGGCCTTGCGGGATTACTTGCGCACGGACGTTGCCGAAGTACTCATCGACAGTCCGGAACTGTTCGAGGAGGCGCGCGAGTTCATGCAGCAGGTGATGCCGCATTCCCTGCGGAAGCTCAAGCTGTACCAGGATTCGGTGCCCCTGTTCTCGCGCTACCAGATCGAATCGCAGATCGAGAACGCGCACGAGCGCACGGTGCGGCTGCCCTCCGGTGGCTCGATGGTGATCGATCGCGGCGAGGCACTGACCGCGGTCGACGTGAACTCCGCGCGGGCCACCAAGGGCAGCGACATCGAGGAAACCGCGTTCAACACCAATCGCGAGGCGGCGGTCGAGATCGCGCGGCAATTGCGTATTCGCGACCTCGGCGGTCTCGTCGTCATCGATTTCATCGACATGGAGAGCGGCCGGCACCAGCGCGATATCGAGGAAACCCTGAAGGATGCGCTGCAGGCTGATCGTGCGCGCGTGCAGGTGGGACGTATCTCGCGCTTCGGACTGCTCGAGATGTCGCGCCAGCGCATGCGGCCCGCGCTGGCCGACGCGACCCAGGGCATCTGTCCGCGCTGCGAGGGCCACGGCCACATCCGCAGCATCGATTCGCTCGCACTTTCGATCCTGAGGCTGATCGAGGAAGAGGCGATGAAGGAGAACACCGGCGAGGTGCTCGTGCAGGCGCCCCCGGATGTCGCCAACTATCTGCTCAACGAGAAGCGCCGCGCCATCGCGGACATCGAGATCAGGCACCAGGCGCCGGTGGTGGTGGTCGCCGACCATCACCTCGAGACGCCGCACTTCGAGGTGCGACGATTGCGCGAGTCGGAGATTCCCGAACACGCGAGGCGCAGCTACGAACGCATCAGCGACGGGCAGCCGGTGTTGCCACCGGTGCCGCAGGGCGCGGGTGCGCCAGGCGAAGCCCCCGTGGTCTCGCGCATCGTACCCATCGCGCCGGCGCCTCATCGCGAAGGCGAGCTCGCATCCGGCGGACTGCAGGATGCAACTCCCGGCATGGCTCCGATCGCTGGCGGCGGGTTCATGGGGTGGCTGCGGCGCCTGTTTGCGGCACCTGCGCCCGCGTCCGCTGTTCAGGGATCAGGCGTTGATGCCCGGCCGCCTTCGAACGCGGCGCGTGGAAGCAGATCGGGCCCGGCGGCGGCCATGCGCGACGGTCGCGCAAGCC
>JBGTIG010000359.1:0-2799 GCA_041745755.1 Lysobacterales bacterium | reverse complement strand
GACGATGGTCAGGTCCTCGCCGGTACGCGAATAGTCTCCCCGAAGACGCTCCATCAGCCACGCCGGCCCCGTCGTGGCATCGAGCACGCGCATCGTCTCCTCCAGCGCTTCATGCGTCGCGCTGACCGACAATTGCCCTCGAGAAAACCTGTCGTCGGCAAGCCCGTGGATTTCGACCCCGGCGGGCAACAGCGCCGTGAGCTGCGCGATGTCCATATCTCGCGCCGGCGACGTAGTGCCGAGCCGCAATGTCGTCGCGAATCGCCGCGGCTCGTGTCCGGCAGCCACGGAGTTGTCGGGCAGCAGGCGCGGCATGACCAGCCAGATGAAAGGCAGCGCGACCGCCGCCGCCATCAGCACGATCGGCGTGAAGTGGAACACGCCCATCGTCGGCAAGCCGAGATCGCTCGCAATCGACACCACCAGCAGATTGGTCGACGTGCCGATCGTCGTTGCCATACCGCCGATCAGCACCGCGCTGTTGACCGGGATGAGTGTTTTCGACGCGGCCATTCCGCCCGCTGCGGCGATCGCGGCCATGACCGGGAGCATCAGCACGAGCACCGGCGTATCGTTGACCAGCATGCTCATGCCCATGGCCAGCACCAGGGTGACGAGCAGTCCGATCTGCCGGTTGAAGCGCCACACGCGTGTCAACAGCCGCGAAGCGGGTTCGAGCGCTCCGGTCGCGACGAGGCCGCGTCCGAGAACCATCAGGGCGCAGATGGTGATCAGCGCGTAGTGTCCGAAGCCCTCGAAGGCGATCTTCAGTCCGTCGACCGGCGATTGTCCGGGCAATGGAAAGAAATACAGCCCGAGCGCGATGCTGCTGATGGTCAGCAGCGAGATGATCTCGACGCGGAACCGGCCCGAAACGAATCCGTAGAACATCGCGATGGTGAGCAGGATCGCGGCTAACGCATGCGGCGAAGGCAGGGTCACGACGTCCTCGACTTTTCGAATTCGGCTGTTCGCGGGATGGGCGTGACGTGTGCGTACGGGCACACGAAAAGGATGATGAAGGCAGGCGCTTCGTGCGTCTCCGGAACTGCGGGTTGAACCCCCGCGCGGTAGACGCCCAAGCGCCCGGGCGTCGCGTCGATGGCGAGCGTAGTCAAACCCGCATCGCCCCGACGGCAACACGGAAAGCAGGATCGCCTGTCAAGACAATCCCCCTTGCCCGGATCGACCCCTCCGGTTGCGGCACCGGCTGTTCACGCCTTCGTCCACGCCGCGCGTGCGGTCAGTCGCTTCACATCATGCGCGGAGGCCATGGCGGCGGCAGCGCGGTTCAGTGCCAGGGTCGAATGCGCGCGGGCGCACGTGTCGAAGAGCGCGGCATGGTTTCGCGCCAGCGCCTCCAGCGCATACTGGATTCGCATCTGCACCTCGATGAGTGTCGCGCCATCGCGCGCGATGGGATTGAAGAAGTCGTCGAACAGGTCGGCGGCCGCCAGGTCATGCGCGTGGAGTCGTTCGAAGCGCGGCGCCTTCTCGTTCGACCGTGCGTCGCCATATTCCAGCATGACGCGGAGCCCAGCGCCGATCACCTCGATCGCGGTGCCCGGATCGTTCTCGGCGGGCGAAAGTGCGCGCGAGGCGATCTCGGACAGCACGATCAGCCCGAACCGCGGATCCTGCTCATATTCCCGATCGGTTCCGATGGTGAAACAGTCCACGATGGCCTCGGCGCAGGCCTCGCCGGGCGATGGCGCAACGTGGGCGACGCTGCGGGCGGGGTGGACGAAGGCGCCCGCCAGCACGTCGATATGGATCGACAGTTGATGGTCTTCCGCAATCTCGGCCAGCGCGGACATATCGATGTGCTGGACATAGCCGATCTTGCTCGGCGTCACCTGCGCCGCGCCCTCCGGCACCGACCGCCAGGGTCGTGCACCCATTCGGGGCAAGGAACCCCAATGCCGGGCAGGCTCCGTCGCCGCCTCCTCGACGCGCTTGATGGTGTCGCCAACCCGGCCGAACTTGCCGAGTTGCTCGATCCAGCGGAGCAGCGTCCCGGTGATGATGAAGAGCACCACCAGTGTCGCCAGGAACAGGATGATGCGTCCCCTGACTCCGTAGAAACCGGCCGCGAGCCCGATGATTCCGACGACGCTGAAGAGAAAGCTGCCGACAAAGGTGGCCAGCGTGTTCTGCGCGACAGAATCGCTCAGCAACAGTTTCGTCGAACGCGGAGTGACGTTGGCCGCTGCTGCCGAATAGGCGGAGACCATGATCGACAGCGAGAAGATCGTCACCGCCAGCATGCTGGACGCGAGGATATTGAGGATGTTGCCGACCGACCCTGCCGCGAGGGTCAGGCGGATGTCATCGGGCAGAAATGGCTCGGCGAACGCGGCCAACACCGCGGAGAGAACTGCCGCGAGGCTGAACACCGTCGCGCGCACCCAGATCTGCTTCTTGAACTTGCGCAGCAGCCAGGTAGTGCGGCCGATGATCGAACCCCCGAAGTCTTTCATGCCGCGGCGGACGCTGCATTCGCGGCGGCGCTGGCCGCACGGCGCTGCCGCGGCGGGTTGTCACCCGAGGTCCAGCCCTCACGCTGACGGGTGCGAGCGCCGTCGGTTTCCTCAAAGGCGTTTAGCTTCGCGGACATCAACTCGATCGGGTTCGTCATCCAGCCTCCTCTGCGCCACCGGCAACTGCCTCGTCGTTACGCGAGGGACTGGCCGTCCACCTTCACGATCTCGACGATCAGGTCGCCCGGCTCGATCGCCGCGGCGCCCGCTTCCCAGTAGCCGATCGGCTCGCCCCGCCGCACGATCCGCACGCCGACGC
>JBGTIG010000358.1:0-5968 GCA_041745755.1 Lysobacterales bacterium | reverse complement strand
AGCGTGCCGCTGGGAGCCGGGCGCGGCGCGCTCGCGGAAAGGGGATCAGGGGTTTTCATGCAAGGTTATAATATAGCAGCCTCGACTGAACCGGAAGTCGCAGGGCCCGCCTCGGTTGGATGCGCCTCGGGCAGGCGCCGTATTCCGGAGCGAAGTCCCGTGCCCGTTTGGCCCCGGCGGTCCAGGTTTTGGAGGGTTGCGGCGTTCTGCGACACGGATCGAACTTTTCCCCCACTTCCGGGGGGACAATCCGGGTCGGCCCCTGCTCCGCAGGACCGTGGGGCTCGGCTTCACCGGGGGTGCCGCATGCGACGTCTGGCAAGCTGGCTGATCGCGGTCGTCGCGGGAGGGCTCGTCGCGACGACGGGGCTCGCGCAGGCGCCGCGGGACTACGACATCGTCTACGTGCGGCAGGCTCGCTACGGCGACAACACCAACACCACCTGGCCCGAAGTCTTTCATCCCGCCCGCCTGGATCCCGGTGCCGACCTCATGCTGCTGCACGCAGACGGCAGCGAGGAAGTGCTGGTCTCCGGTGGCAACGGCGGGGTGACCGATCCCTTCGTCTCTTTCGATGGAGCGTCGGTCTACTACAGCTATTTTCCCGATTTGCGCGTGGCCTCCCTCAATCCGCAGCGCGACAACCTGCCGCGGGCGGGCGCCGACATCTATCGCATTCAACTTGCCTCGCGTCAGATCACGCGGTTGACGTTCGGCGAGTTCACGCCGAACACCGGTGCCGGCAACTGGGACGAATCCAATCCCCTCGATCCGCCCGCGCAGTTCAATCGACTGGGCTACGGCATCCTCAATCTCGGGGCGACGCCGGTGCCGGGCGGGCGCATTGCGTTCACCAGCAATCGCAATGGCTTCCAGCCGCCCAAGGGATTCACCAATCCGACCCTGCAGCTGTTCGTGATGGATGCGGACGGGCAGAACGTCACCCCCATCGCGCCGATGAATATCTCGAGCGCGCTGCATCCGACCATCCTGCGTGACGGGCGCATCATGTTCTCCTCGCACGAGGACCAGGGCCTGCGCGATCAGCGGCTCTGGGGCATCTGGTCCATCTGGCCCGACGGTCGCAACTGGGAGCCCGTGGTCAGCGCGTTCCGCGGTCCGCAGGCGTTCCATTTCATGACGCAACTCGGCAACGGGGATCTGGTCGTCGTCGACTACTACAACCTCAACAACAACGGTTTCGGCGCGCTGTATCGACTGCCGGTGGGGGTGCCTGCCGGGGTGCCACGCTTCCATAGCGCGTTTGCCGCCGACAATCCGCTCATCGCGCGCACCGTCGGCCAGGGTTTTCGTTACGACTTCACGATGCCGTTCACGCCGCGGGGACTGTATTCGATCACGCCCTTCACGCATGGCGACGACGAGGCTGCTCCGATCGGCGCTGGCGGCATCCGCGTCGGCAAATTCACGCATCCCTCGGCGGCACCCGCGAACGATCTGCTGGTGGCGTGGACCCCGGGCCCCGCCAATGACCTCGATCGCCCCACCACGATCCCGTACTACGACAGCGGCATCTACCTCGCGCCCGGCGCCGATGTCATCAATGGTCCGTCGAGCCTGGTGCTGGTCAAGAACGATCCGCTGTACAACGAGGCGTGGCCGCGCGCGGTGGTGCCCTATCAGCGCATCCATGGCGTGGCGGAACCGGCGGTACTGCCGTGGCTGCCCAACGATGGCGGCGCACACGCCTTGTTGCCGGCGGGCACACCCTTCGGGCTGGTGGGCACGTCGGGCTTCTACAAGCGCGAGAGCTTCCCGGGTTACGTGTCGTCGTTCGCGAACACTTTCGACGGCCTCGACGCCTTCAACACCTCGGAAAACGAGCAGAGCAGCAACTGGTTCACGCAGGGATCCGACGCGGGCCGCTATGCGAATTCCGATATCTGGGCGGTGCGCATCGTGGCCATGGAGCCGAACACGCACCGGAGCTATGGGCCCAACGAAGGCCGCCAGTTTTCGAGCCATGCGCAGGAACGATTGCGGATCCTCGGCGAGATACCGCTGCGCAAGGCCAACGCACAGGGTCAACCGCTGCTCGACGCCGAAGGCAATCCCGACACGAGTTTCCTCGCGAAGATCGTGGCCGACACTCCCTTCACCTTCCAGACCCTCGATCGCAACGGCATAGCGCTCAACATCGCGCAAACCTGGCACCAGCTGCGCCCGGGCGAACTGCGCGCCGACTGCGGCGGCTGCCACGCGCATAGCCAGCAACCGCTGGCGTTCGAGTCGACCGCGGCCGCGCAGCCGGGATACCCGGTTTTCGACCTCAGCCGGGTGACACCGCTGCTGACGCGCACCGCGCAAGGTGCGCCGGCGCTGCGCGTCGAGAACGCGGCGCGGGTGGACGTCGAGTTCGTGCGCGACATCCGCCCGGTGCTGCAGCGCGCCTGCGTCTCCTGCCATCAGGGCGCGTCACCTGCCGGCAACCTCGATCTCTCGACCACGGGAACTTTCGGTGGATTGCCCGGCGACTATTTCCGGCTGGCGGGCGACACCAATGCACAGTTCGGCCACGCGCCGGTGATCACCAACAGGCAGTGGCGACAGTCCAATGCGAGTCGTTACGTGCGCATGTTCCAGAGCCGCCGCAGCCTGCTGATGTGGAAACTGTTCGGTCAACGACTCGATGGCTGGAGCAATGCGGATCACCCAACCGAGTCCGTGCCGGGCAATGCAGCGACGCTGCCGGCGGGCGCGGATCGCAATGATGCGGATCTCGATTACAGCGGCAGCATCATGCCGCCACCGCCGGCGCTGCCACTTTCCGGAGATGAGCAGATCCTGTTCGCCCGCTGGATCGACCTCGGCGCACCGATCGACGTCGGCAATCCCGATTTCGGCTGGACCATGGACGATCTCCGACCCGCGCTCACACTCAGCACGCCGCGCCCGGGTGCGCTCGCACAACCCGTAACGCGGATCCGCTACGCCATGGCGGACGCCAATTCCGGAATCGATGTCGCGAGCATTTCGGTCACGTCCGACCTCGTGATCAATGGCCGGCCGCCCGGTAGCGAACTGCACGATCTCGCACAGATCGTCGGTGAGGGCATGTACGCGATCACGTTGTCGACGCCCATCGCTGCTGTAGCGAACGCACACATTCGCGTCGGAGTTCGCGACATCCAGGGCAACATCACGCGCATCAATCGCTCCTTCAGCGTCGCTGCGACCGCTGACGGGCTGTTCCTGGACAGCTTCGAATAGCGCACAGTCGCCCGCTTGCCGGTTTCACGCGGGATGGCATGGCGACTGCTGGACACGGACGGTGTGGCGCGTGCCCAATGGCGTATGAGAGCCACATCCCCAGCGGGCAACGCCCCGTCATCGTCGACGGGATCGCCGCAGCTGCCGCGACGGCTGACTGTCATCGGCCTTTGGCTGCTGATGATCAACGGCATGATCGGTGCCGGCATCTTCGGCGTACCGGCGGAACTCGCGCGACTCACGGGTGGGTTCAGTCCGACGATCTTCCTGCTCGGCGCGCTGCTGATGACGCCCGTCATCCTCTGTTTTGCCGAGCTTGGCGGCAGCGTGAGCGGCAGCGGCGGGCCGGTCCGCTATGTCGGCATCGCGTTCGGCGCACCGGCCGGTTTCCAGGCGGGCTGGGCGCTTTACATCGCGCGATTGACGGCCTTCGCTGCGAACATCAATCTGCTCGCGAGCACCGTTGTGTATTTCTGGCCGTCGGCCAGCGCACCGCCCGTGCGCAACGCGCTGATGATCGCACTGGTTGCACTCATGGCCTGGGCCAACGTGCTCAGCGTTCGCGGGGCGATACGCTCGCTCGGCACGCTCACCCTGCTGAAGTTGCTGCCTCTCGCGCTGCTCATCGTATTCGGTATCGGCCACATCGATCCGGGCGAGGCCGGGTCGCTCATTGATCCCGCGTCCGAGGCCGAGGTGGGATCGGCGCTGCTGCTCGTGATCTACGCCTTCGTCGGCTTCGAGGCCGGATTGATTCCCGCAGGTGAAGCGCGACACCCGCGGCGCGACATGCCGCGTGCGCTGCTCTGGTCGCTGGCAGTCTGCGCCGTGCTCTACGCGTTGCTGCAGTGGGTCAGCGTCAGCGCCCTGCCCCGCCTCGCCGCGAGCACGCGACCACTGGTGGACGTCGGCGAAGCCTTGCTCGGACCGGTGGGAGCCGCGATCCTGATCGTCGGAGTGCTCGCGTCGATCGGCGGCAACCTGGTCGGCTCGATGTTTTCGTCGCCTCGAATCACCTATAGCCTCGCGACACTGGGACAGCTGCCGGAGTGGTTCGGTCGCGTGCACGCGCGTTTCGAGACGCCAGCGGCGTCGGTGGTGTTCTACGCGGCGGCGGCGGCAATGCTCGCGATCAGCGGCAGCTTCGTGTGGCTGGCGGGGCTCAGCGTGTTGACGCGACTACTGCTGTTCCTCGGCTGCATCGCCGCCGTGCCGCGCGTGCGTGCGCAAGCCGACATCGAAGCCGCAAAGGCTACCGGCGAGGATCGGGACACGCGATCGCTGCGCCTGCCGGCGGGCCGGGTAATTCCGATTCTGGCAGCAGCGGTCTGCCTTGGACTGCTGACGCAGGTTTCGCTGCGGGCCTGGATCGCGACCGGCGCCCTGCTCGCGGTGGGCAGCGTGCTCTATCTACTGGCGTTGCGGGCTCGACGTGGCGGTTGACCCGTTCGGTATCGCAATGGCCCTTTGCTTCGACAGGTCGGTTGCAGCCCACCACGCTACCGTCCGCGTCACTCATCGGGAATCTTCGGACTCGGACTCCGACTCCGACTCGGATCGGTTTCCACGGGTCGGGGTTTCCGCGCTCTGGTTGAGCTGGTCGCCCTCCATGCCTTCCACCGCTTCGCTCCCGCGCGGCATCTGCGCCGCTTCGGCGACGGCGGAGCTCTCGCTGCGTTCGACGCCGATGTGATACGCGGCGAAACCGGGCAGCACCAACTGGTTGTGCGCAATGCCGATGACACGGCCGTTCAATGGGGAGTCGATCTCCGTTTCGCGGTTGTTGACCGGATCGACCACCTTGCCGAGCCGCTGGCCAACCCGCACCCGATCGCCGAGTTCGGCCGACGAGAACAGCATCCCGCCCGCGCTCGCCCGAACCCATCGGGACGAGTAGAGCACCGCTTGCGGCTCGGACCACATGCGGTAACTGCGGGTCATGCCGAGGCGGTGGACAAGGGTATGCAACGATTCGACCGCATCGTCGATTGCGTCGGGCTCGAGCAGGCCGGGCGCGCCCACCTCGAAGGTGGCGGTGGCGATGCCGAGATCTGCCGCCGCCCAGCGCAGCATGCCGCGCTCGCCCGGACTGTGCAGCACCGGAACGGCTCCGAAGCCGCGCGTGAAGGAGACGACGCCGGGAGCGGTGAGATCGGCCCGTACCTGCGGCAGATTGGATCTCGCGAAGGATCCGGTGTGGAAATCGACCAATGCATCGCAGTGCCGCACCACCTCGTCGAAGAACCGCCGTGCGATGCGCGACGCTGCGCTGCCGCCACGCGAGCCGGGGAAAAAGCGATTGAGGTCGCGCCGGTCCGGCAGATAACGTGTTCCACGGGCGAAGCCGAACAGGTTGACAATCGGCACGCCGATCATCGTGCCACGCAGTTCCTTCGGCTTGATCTCGTTGAGTACGCGCCGCACCACCTCGATCCCGTTGAGCTCGTCGCCATGGATCGCCGCGGTGAGACAGAGGGTCGGTCCCGCGCGTCGCCCGTGGATAACGATCACCGGGGTGAAGCTCGAGCCGCCGTCGAACGACTGCCCCACTTCCCAGCGGAGTTCCGCGCGTCTGTTGGGTTCAACCGTCTCGCCGAGGATCTCGAGCGGGAGTTGATCGATCTTCGTGCTGCTCCGGGCCACCGCAATGCGCGCGTCGAGACGTGGCACGCCGCCACCGTCCGCGGTCATGTAACTGTCGCCCGCTGCGTCGGGCGCGGCGGTGGCTGCCACGTCC
>JBGTIG010000357.1:0-5165 GCA_041745755.1 Lysobacterales bacterium | reverse complement strand
CCGGTACGCGCTGGGCCTGCACCCTTTTTCGGAGTCATCGATGCCGATCACGATCAAATCGCCTGCCGAGATCGAAAGCCTGCGCGTCGCGGGACGGCTCGGTGCGGAAGTCCTGGACATGATCGGTCCGCATGTCCGCGCGGGCATCTCCACGGGCGAGCTCGACCGCCTCTGCCACGACTACATCGTCAATGTCCAGGGGACGGTCCCCGCCAATCTGGGCTACGGCGGCGCTCCGGGGCGCGAGCCGTTCCCGGCGACGATCTGCGCGTCTGTCAACAACGTCATCTGCCACGGCATCCCGAGCGAGGACAAGGTGCTGCGCGATGGCGACATCATGAATATCGACGTCACGGTGATCAAGGACGGCTGGCACGGCGACACCTCGCGCATGTACACGGTTGGCGAGCCTGGCGTGCTCGCGAAGCGCCTGATCGAGACGACCCACCGCGCCATGTGGGCCGGCATCCGCAGCGTGCGCTCCGGCGCGACGCTCGGCGACGTCGGCGCCGCCATCCAGCGGGTGGTGGAGGCGGAAAGATTCTCGGTCGTGCGCGAGTATTGCGGTCACGGCATCGGGCGGGTGTACCACGAGGATCCGCAGGTCCTGCACTACGGAAAGCCGGGCATGGGCGTGCGCCTGCAGACGGGCATGACGTTCACCATCGAGCCCATGGTCAACGCGGGCAGGAACGGCACGCGGCTCTGGCCCGACGGCTGGACGGTGGTCACGCGCGATCGATCGTTGTCGGCGCAGTGGGAGCACATGGTGGCCGTGACGGACGAGGGGTTCGAAGTGCTGACGCTGTCGGCGGGATCCCCGGACCGCGACGGCGGCCCCCACTGAGATCGTGAGCGCGCAGGCGACCAGTTTTTCTCCCGGATCGTCGGCGCGAGCGGCACTCGCGGCACTCGAGGCGCAAGTCCGCGAGCGGGCAACGGCACCCACGGGCGTCGACATCGACATCGCGGCGTGCCTCGCGCGCCGGGCCGAGGCCGTCGATGCGGTGGTGCTCGAGTGCTGGCTGCAGCAACCGTCTCTCGACGACTGTGCGCTGTTCGCAACCGGCGGCTACGGTCGTGCCGAGCTCTATCCCGGTTCCGACATAGACCTGCTGGTACTGGTCGAGGACCTGGCTTCCGCGCCGGTGGAATCCATCGGCCGATTCCTTGCCGGGCTCTGGGATCTCGGCCTCAAACCCGGGCATGCGGTGCGCGATGTCGAGAGTTGCCGGGATGCGGCCAGTGACCTGACGGTCTTCACCAGCCTGCTGGACGCGCGGCTGCTCGCCGGACCCCGACAGGCACCGGCAGCGCTCGCGCAGGCAATCGCCCCCCCGCTCTGGCCAGCCGCCGCGTATCTCGCGGCGCGCCTGGAAGCACAGCAGGCGAGGCACGCGCGCTGCAACGGGACTGCGTACAACCTCGAACCCAACGTCAAGGACGGGGTCGGAGGGTTGCGGGACCTGCACACGTTGACGTGGGTGGCGCTGCGCTCGACCGGCGAGCGCGGAATCGACGGACTGGTGCGCGCCGGGTTGCTGTCGGCGACCGAGCACGAAGGACTTGCCGCCGCCGCGGCGCACGTCGCGCGCGTGCGCTTTGCCCTGCACCTCGCGGCTGGCAGGGCCGAGGAGCGACTGTTGTTCGATCATCAACGCGCGCTGGCCGCGACGTTTGGTTTCGTCGACGAACATGCGCAGAACCTGGCGGTCGAGCAGTTCATGCAGGCGTGGTTCCGTGCCGCGCAGACGATCGATCGCCTGAACGAGCGCGTGTTGCGGCGCTGCGCCGAGCGCACTGCGGGTGCATTGGACCCCGCGAATGCCGAACCGCTCGACGCCCGCTGGCAGCGGGTGGGAGACGCGCTCGCGGCGATCGATCCGGCTGCCCTTCACGATGAGCCCGCGCGTCTGCTGGAAGCCTTCGCGTGGCTGGCGCGACGTGCCGACATCCACGGCTTCCACTCGAGCCTGATCGAATTGCTGGACGCTGCGCTCGCAACCGGCGGCGATCGTTTTCGCGATGACCCCGCGACGGGACGGGCATTCATGGCGCTCCTGCGCGGGGGTGGCGACGTCGCGCGCGCGATCGCGGCCATGGGCCGCTACGGCGTGCTCGCCGAAGTCCTGCCGGCGTTTGGCCGCGTGACCGGGCGCATGCAGTACGACCTGTTTCACGTTTACACGGTCGACCAGCACACGCTGTTCGTGGTGCGCAACCTGCTGGGATTCGCGCGTCGCGACAGCTCGCTGACGGGACTGGGCTCGACGCTCTGGCAACGCCAGCCAAAGCCGGAACTGGTGCTGCTGGCAGGCCTGTTCCACGACATCGCCAAGGGCCGCGGTGGGGATCACTCCGAGCTCGGTGAGATCGAAGTCCGGAGCGCGGCCCCGCGCCTGGGCCTCTCGTCCGCTGATACCGGGCTGGTGGCCTGGCTGGTGCGCCAGCACCTGCTGATGTCGCTGACGGCCCAGAAGCAGGACATCACCGATCCGGCGGTCGTGCACCGGTTCGCGACCGAAGTTGCCGACACCGAACGGCTCGACGCGCTGTATCTGCTCACCGTCGCGGACATCGAAGGCACCAGCCCGCGGCTGTGGAATGCCTGGAAGGCGAGGTTGCTCGAGGACCTTCACGCGGCGACACGTCACGCCTTGCGGCGCGGGCTGGCGGATCCGCAGCGCGCCGCGGAAAGGGTCGGCGATATCCGTGCCGAGGCAACGTCATTGCTGGTGGACGCCGATCTGCCAATCGCGGAAGTGGATGCGATGTGGCAGTCGCTGCCCGACTACGCGGTGCTGCGCCTCGGCTCCGAGCGTCTGGCCTGGGCCACCCGCGAACTGATAGCGCAGAGGGATCTGAGCGTACAGATCGTCACGCGCGCAGCGGGCGAGGGCGCCCTCGACATGATCGTCCATGCGCCGGATCGCGATGGCCTGTTCGCGACCGTAACCGCCGTGCTCGATCGCCAGGGTTTCGACGTCGTCGAGGCGCGCGCGACGGGCACTCGCGACGGCCGTGTCCTGGACCTGTTCCGGCTGCTTCCGCGCGCCGAGCTCGGGCCCGACCTTGCAGCGGCCCAGGCGCGGATGACGCGGAAATTGCGCGAGACGTTGTCGCTCCCGCGGCTCGACGTACGACCGGCCCGCCGACGCCTTTCGCGCCTGCAGCGGCACTTCCAGGTTCCGGTGGTGGCGGAGTTCCGCGATCTCGACTCGCCGCCGCGTACGCAGCTGGCACTGGTGTGTGCCGACCGCCCGGGATTGCTCGCACGCATCGCCGCCGCATTCCGGGCGTGTGACCTCCGGGTGCACGATGCGCGCATCGCGACGTTCGGGGAGCGCGCGGAAGACTTCTTCGAGCTGACCGATGGAGACGATCGCGTACTCGACGCCGCGCGTCGCGAAAGTCTGCTCGCCTTGTTGCACAGTACGCTGGAGGATGATTCCGGAATCCGGCATGCCCAAGGCTGACCATCACATTCGGGAGCGGATCGAGGAATGCTTCGCGCAGCGCGCGGAGCTGAGCGTCGAGGCGTTGCGGCTGCGCGCCGGTGACGCCGTCGATCAGGCGATCAACTGCCTCGAGAGCGGCGCCCTACGGGTGTCCGAGCCGTGCGCGGACGAAGTCGACGGATGGCGCGTCAACCCGTGGTTGAAGCAGGCGGTGCTGCTGTATTTCCGCATGAACGACAATCGCGTGATGGACGGCGCGCCGGCGCCGTGGTTCGACAAGGTACCGCTCCGCTTCGAGGGTTTCGATGCGTCGGCCTTTCGCGATCTCGGGGCGCGCGCGGTACCGGGTTGCTGGGTGCGCCGGGGTGCGCATATCGGACGCGACGTGGTGCTCATGCCCAGTTTCATCAACATCGGCGCCTTCGTCGGCGCCGGCACGATGGTCGATACCTGGGCCACCGTCGGCTCGTGCGCGCAGATCGGGTGCCGCGTGCACATCTCGGGTGGCGCCGGCATCGGTGGCGTACTCGAACCCCTGCAGGCCGGACCCACGATCATCGAGGACGACTGCTTCATCGGCGCACGTTCGGAGGTCGTGGAGGGCGTGGTGGTGGAACGCGGCAGCGTGATCGGCATGGGCGTGTTTCTCGGCCAGTCGACCCGCATATACGATCGCGCGACCGGCACGGTTTCGCACGGCCGCGTGCCAGCGGGAAGCGTGGTCGTCGCTGGTTCGATGCCGTCGACCGATGGCACGCACAGTCTCTACTGCGCGGTGATCGTCAAGCAAGTGGACGCGAAGACCCGCGCAAAAACCTCCCTCAACGAACTCCTGCGTGCGGGCGAATGAGCGGAGCGCCGATCGCCGCTTCCCCCGCATCCTCGCGTTCGGACGTTGCGGACAGCGCCGGCGCAAATCCGGCCTCGGCCTCCGACGACGCGCGGGTGCGAATTTACGGGCTCGCCCAGTGCGACACCTGCCGCAAGGCGCGGAGGTGGCTGGAGCGCGCCGGAATCGCGCACGAGTTCCAGGACTATCGCGCGGAGCCGATCGCGGGCGAGACGCTCAAGACCTGGGCCGCGCAGTCGGGATGGGACGCGCTGATCAACCGCGCCAGCACCACGTGGCGCTCCCTGCCACCCGCGCGCAAGTCGGCGGGCAACCGGAGTGACGCCGAATGGGTGCTGCTGCTGCGCGACCATCCGGCATTGCTCAAGCGTCCGGTCGTCTGCGTGACCGGTGAGCCCGCGACGTTCGGATTCTCCGACAACGCGTTCAAGCGGATCTTCGCCCAATGAAGGGGCCATGGTGATTCCGTCAGCGGGTGCCTCGATGAAGCACGGTGCACGAGAACGGGTGGGTGATAACGAGAATCGCAGCCCGTCGCCTGTGCTGGCGCTGACGATGGCGCTCTGTGCCCGCAGATCGGTGACGCCGGAAGACGCCGGCTGCCAGGATCTCGTTTCCATGCGACTTGCAGCGGCGGGTTTCGCAATCGAATCCCTGCCGTACGGCAACGTGCGGAACGTGGTCGCGACGCATGGCAGCGGCGCCCCCTTTACGCTGCTGCTCGGTCATACCGACGTGGTGCCGCCAGGCGACGCGGCCGACTGGACATCGCCGCCGTTCGAGCCCGCAATCCGCGACGGCAACCTGTACGCACGCGGCGCCGCCGACATGAAGGGCGCGGTGGCCGCGTTGGCGCT
>JBGTIG010000356.1:0-1960 GCA_041745755.1 Lysobacterales bacterium | reverse complement strand
ACGGCGCCATGATCCTGCGCAACACGTCGATCAGCGCGGGCGCCGCGACGACCGCGCCGATCCTCGCGCCCGCGAGCGCGTGTGCCTTCGAGAGTGTGCGCAGCACGGCGAGGTTCGGCGTCCCCACCACCTCCTGCACGAGACTCGGAGAATCCGCGAACTCGATGTAGGCCTCGTCGACCACGACCAGAGCGCGGTCGGTGAGCGCAGCAGCGAGTCGAAGCACCGTCTCGCGGGGTACCGAACCGCCGGTGGGGTTGTTCGGTGAACAGACGAACACCAGCCGCGTATCCGTCGCGATCGACCTCAGCACCGCTTCGAAATCGAAGGGATCCTCGCGCTCGAAGGCGAGCGGCGCATCGATCACGCGCGCATCCTGCACCGCGGCCGCCACCGCGTACATGCCGAACGTCGGCGTCTGGATGGCGATCGACGCCCGACCGGCCGGGCAGCACGCCCTCGTCAGCAGGTCGATCGCCTCATCGCTGCCACGACCGATCAGCAGTTGCGACGCATCGACACCGTAGAGCGCAGCCAGTCGTATCCTGAGCTCGCGCGGCTGTGGTTCCGGGTAGCGGTGCAGCGGTCGGGATTCATCCTGGGGCCACGGCGATTCGTTGGCGTTCAACATCAAGCCGACCGTTCCGGCCTCGCTTCGCGCCGATGAATAGCCGGAAAGACATCGCAGTTCTTCCCGCACCAGGTCGAGCACGCTCATGCCCGACGTTCCCTTGCCGCATTGCCGGGACGCTGCTCGATCCGGATCTCGACCGCCCGCGCGTGGGCGTCGAGGCCTTCGGCGCGGGACAGCGCGATGACGCACGGCGCCAGCCCCGCAAGTCCGTCGGCCGTGGCCGACTGCACTGTCATCCGGCGCTGGAAATCCTGGACCGATAGTCCACTCAGGGAACGCGCCCAGCCATCGGTCGGCAGTACGTGATTGGTACCACTGGCGTAATCGCCGAGCGATTCCGGGGTGTGCGAGCCCAGGAAGACGGAGCCCGCGCAAGTCACGGAGTCGAGCCAGTCGCGCGGACTGCGCACCTGCAACAGCAGGTGCTCGGGGGCGTAGGCATTGCTGACGTCAACTGCCTCGGCGATGTCGCGTACGAGGATCGAGCGCGAGTGCTGCAGCGAGTCACCTGCGACCGACTTGCGGGAGAGTCCGGTGAGCTGGCCCACGAGCTCCACCTCGACGCGATCCATCAACGACGCGGAATCCGACACCAGCAACGCCTGCGAGTCCGGACCGTGCTCGCATTGCGCCAGCAGATCGGCGGCGACCCACGCGGGATTCGCTTCCTCGTCGGCGATCACCAGTACTTCCGAAGGTCCGGCCGGCATGTCGATCGCGACGCCTCCCCGCGCCGCCGCGACCTGACGTTTCGCCTCGGTGACCCACGCGTTACCGGGACCGAACAGCTTGTCGCAACGCGGCACGGACCGCGTGCCGAACGCCATCGCAGCGATCGCCTGCGCGCCACCGAGCTTGAAGACCCGCGTCACTCCGCACAGCGAGAGAGACACCAGCGTGAGCGCGTCAACCCGAGCATCCGATCCGGGCGGAGTGCAGGCGATCCGCTGCGGATTGGCGGCGAGTGCGGCGGGGACTCCCAGCATCAGCGCGGTGGACGGCAGCGGCGCGCTGCCGGCGGGCACGTAAAGACCCACGCGATCGATGGCGCGAATCACCCGCTCGCACCGGACGCCGGATGCGGTGTCCACCGCATAGGGACCCTGGATACCCGCGCGATGAAACGCCTCGATGCGGGCGTGCGCGTCCTTCAGCGCGCGTTGCAGATCGGCGCTTACGCTCGACTTCGCGGCGGCGATCTCGTCGGCGCCGACCTCGAGATCCGCAAGTTCCACGCCGTCGAAACGGCGCGTCAGCGCGCGCAGCGTGTCGTCGCCGTCGGCGCGCACCTGTGCGATGATGCGCGCCACCTCCCGTGCGCGAGTC
>JBGTIG010000355.1:0-2359 GCA_041745755.1 Lysobacterales bacterium | reverse complement strand
GCGGGCGGCGCAGGCGGCGCGGACGTCTGGGCGGAAACGCTCGCCGCCAGGGCGAGCCAGGCGCCCAGTACCGGCAGCAGACCTCGCGCGCCGGCAAGGACCCGAGCGCAGGCCGGTTTACGTGCACAGTGACCGATGGGTGATTGAAAAGACGCGTGTTGCACCGAACATCCCTTCTTCATTGTTCCGATCCGATCGGGGTTGTCCCGAAACCACTTGCGCAAGGGGTCCAGCATGACGCAGTCGACGTCAACGAAAGCGCGGGTGGACCACCCGCAACCGGCAGACGCCGTGGCCATCCAGGTCCGGGGCCTCGGCAAGCGCGTGACCCTGCCGGACAGTGAACTGACCATCCTTGATGGCGTCGAGTTCGCAATCGACAAGGGCGAGGCGGTGGCCATCGTCGGCGCGTCGGGTTCCGGCAAGAGCACGTTGCTGGGCCTGCTCGCGGGTCTCGACGTCCCGAGCTCGGGCAGCGTCGAGATCGAGGGCGCTGCGATGTCGTCACTGGACGAGGATGGGCGTGCGCGCGTGCGCGCGGAGAAAGTCGGCTTTGTTTTCCAGAACTTCCAGCTGCTGCCGTCGCTGACCGCGCTCGAAAACGTGATGCTGCCGCTCGAACTCCGCGGTGACGCGGATGCGGACACCCCTGCGCGCGAGATGCTCGGAAAAGTCGGGTTGGCCGCGCGCCTCGGACATTACCCCCGCCAGCTTTCCGGCGGCGAGCAGCAGCGCGTCGCGCTGGCGCGTGCGTTCGTGTCGCGGCCCTCGGTACTGTTCGCGGACGAACCCACCGGCAATCTCGATACCGGCACCGGACGCACGATCATCGATCTCCTGTTCGCGCTCAATCGCGACGCGGGCACCACGCTGGTGCTGGTCACGCACGATGACCATCTTGCCGAGCGCTGCGGGCGCATGTTGCGCCTGGACGGCGGCCGCCAGGTGGCCGCGTGAACAGGGGGCGCGGAACGCTGCGCCTCGGATGGCGGCAGCTGCGCCGTGATCTCGCTGCGGGCGATGTGCGCATCCTCGTCGCGGCACTGGTGCTGGCGGTGATCGCGGTGACGGCGGTGGGGTTCGTGACGGATCGTGCGGAGCGCGCTCTCGCCCTAGAAGCAAACCGGCTGCTCGGGGGCGACGCGGTGGTGCGGGCCGATTCGCCGCTCGACGACCTGGCACGCGTGGCGGCGCGCACCGACGGTCTGCGCACCACGCAGACCGTCGAACTCATCAGCATGATCCGGGTGCGCGAGGCGCTGCAGCTCGGTGACCTGCGCGCGCTGGGTGAAGGGTTTCCGCTGCGCGGTCATTTCGAGATCGTCGACCGCACCGGCGACGGGGAAACCCCGCGACGGGCGCGTTCGATTCCCGCGCGCGGCACGCTGTGGCTCAGCCGGGCCGGCGCCGAACGACTCGGCGCGAAACTTGGCGACCGCATCGAAGTGGGCGACGCGAGTCTCGGATTGGCGGCGCTGGTGACGCAGGAACCCGACGCTGCGCTCGATTATTTCAACGTCGCGCCGAAGGGGTTCCTCAATCTCGCCGACCTGCCGGCGACGGGCCTGGTGCAGGAAGGCAGCCGCGTGAACTATCGCCTGGTGGTGGCGGGCGATGCGCGTGCGGTGGAAAGTTTCGTCGATCGGGTCAGGGCGCAGGCGGTACGCGGGCAGAGCATCGAAACCGCAGGCGATGCGCGACCGGAGATCCGCTCCGCGCTCGACCGCGCGGGTCGGTTCCTCGGACTCGCCGCGCTGGTATCGGTGGTGCTGGCGGCCATCGCGGTCGCCATGGCCGCGCGTCGGCACAGCCAGCGGCATGTCGCGGGCGCAGCGGTGATGCGCTGCCTGGGCGCCAGTCAGCGAACGTTGCTCGGCATCCACGTCGGCGAGTTGCTCTGGCTGGGATTGTTCGCAAGCGTTATCGGCGTCGCCATCGCGTTTGCGTTGCAATGGGCGATCGGGGCCTGGCTGGCGCAGGAGCTCGGAATCGAGATTCCCCCCGCGGGTCCCTGGCCGGCGGTCGAGGGCTTCGCGGTCGGCATCGTCGTGCTGCTCGCGTTCGGTGCGCCGCCCGTACTTGCACTGCGGCGCGTCGCAGCGCTGCGGGTACTGAGGCGCGAATCGGACCGGACCGAACCCGCCTCGTGGCTGGTGGCGGTGCTCGGGCTCGCGGGAATCGCCGCCCTGCTGTGGTGGAAGGCGGGATCCGCCGCACTCGGCGGTGCCATGCTGATTGGCATCGCCGCCACGCTCGCTGCCCTGGCGCTGCTTGCATGGATCATGATCGCCGGCGTGCGCCTGACGCGACGCCGCCTGCGCGGCCCCCTGCGCTACGGGCTGGCCAACGTCGCCCGGCG
>JBGTIG010000354.1:0-5615 GCA_041745755.1 Lysobacterales bacterium | reverse complement strand
CGGAGTGCGACGGCGCCGCCAGGGCGTAACCCGATCCATTGAGGATCAAGCTCACGCTCAACAGCACACGCAGCAGAATGGGACCGAATGCCATGGGGATACTGTACCTCGCGTTCGGTGAGCGCGCAGCAGGTCTGTTGTGAGGATGCCCGAGGGGCGCGGTCGCGGTCGCTGATGCGAGCGCGCTGGTTGCCGGGGCAATGAACGACGCCAGCGAAAGCAACGGGGAAACACGAAACGATGAGCGGTAGGTTGCGGGGAGCAGGAATTCGGCAGCGATGATGGATGGCGGTACTGGATGCGAGCGCTACAGTGCCACGTGGGTCGTGTGGTCATGGCGGGAGAGCCGGCGAGGCGGCCAGAACAGACGATGGAGTTCGGGTGCGCCGGCGTAGCCGCCGCCGTTGCAGCAGTCGATACGCTGCGGGCACCACCAGCATCGACAGCAGCGGGGCGCTCAGCATGCCGCCGACCATGGGGGCTGCAATGCGTTGCATGACCTCGGCACCCGCACCGCCGCCGATCATGATCGGGATGAGGCCCGCCAGAATCACCGCCACCGTCATCGCCTTGGGCCGGACACGTTGCACAGCGCCCTCGCGGATCGCCGCATCGAGTTCGGCTTCCCCAGCCAGCGGATTCAGCGCCAACTGCGCTTCCCACGCGTGGCGCAGGTACAGCAGCATGATGATGCCGAACTCGGCGGCGACCCCGGCCAGCGCGATGAAACCGATCAGGCTCGCGACCGACACTTCATGTCCGAGCAACCAGATGAGCCAGA
This sequence comes from Lysobacterales bacterium, assembly GCA_041745755.1. GTDB lineage: Bacteria > Pseudomonadota > Gammaproteobacteria > Xanthomonadales > Ahniellaceae > JBBQNY01. The sequence goes on along the minus strand of JBGTIG010000354.1, from coordinate 4,834 downwards.
GACCGCCGACGAGTGCAAACGGCAGGCTCAGCATGATGATGGCGGCCTCGGAGGCGCGGCGGAACACGAAGTAGATGAGACCGAAGATGATCAGCAGCGTCGCCGGCACCACGACGCGCAGCCGCTCGCTCGCGCGCTCGAGATACTCGTATTGCCCCGACCAGCCGACCGCGTATCCGGCAGGCAGTCGCACCTTCTGGCCAACGGCACGCTGAAGATCCGCCACCACCGAGCCGAGATCGCGCCCGGCCACGTCGACGTAGACGTAGTTGGTGAGCCGCGCATTGTCGCTGCGGAGCATGGGGGGTCCCGTCGGATAGGAGATGTCCGCGACCTGGCCCAGAGTCAGCTGCACGCCGCCCGGCGCGATCAACGGCAGTTCCGCCAGGGCCGCGGGTGAGTCGCGCAAGGCCCGCGGATAGCGGACCACGACCGGATAGCGCTCACGGCCCTCGATGGTTTCGGCAACAGGCTGGCCGCCCACCACAGTGGCAATGAGGCGCTGCACTTCCGCCTGGCTGAGTCCGTAGCGCGCGGCCGCTTCCGGTCGCGTGGTGACATCGAGGTAGCGACCGCCCGCGATGCGCTCGCTGAGCGCTGAGCTTACGCCCGGAACGGTCCTGGCAACCTGTTCGATCCGGTCACCGAGACGCGCGAGAACATCGACGTCGGGTCCGGAGACCTTGATGCCGATCGGACTCTTGATGCCGGTGGCCAGCATGTCGATGCGGTTGCGGATCGGTGGCACCCAGAGATTGGTCAAGCCCGGAACCTGGACCGCACGATCGAGTTCGCCGCGAAGTTTTGTGGGGGTCATGCCCGCTCGCCATTCACTGCGGGGTTTGAATGACACCGTCGTCTCGAACATCTCGAGCGGCGCAGGATCGGTTGCAGTCTCCGCGCGGCCGGCTTTGCCGAAGACATGTGCCACCTCCGGCACGCTCTTGATCATGCGGTCGGTCAGCTGCAGCAGCTCCGCCGCCTTGCCGGCGGAAAGTCCTGGCAGTGCGGTCGGCATGTACAGCAGGCTGCCCTCGTCGAGGGGCGGCATGAACTCGCTGCCCAGGCGCGTCAGCGGAACCAGTGTAAGCAGCAGTACGCCGCCCGCCAGCGCCAGTGTCAAACGCGGGAATCCGAGCACCGCGTCGAGCGCCGGTCGGTACGCGGCGATCATCATCCGGTTGAGCGGGTTCTGCGCCTCCGCGCGGATGCGGCCCCGGATGAGGTAACCCATCAGCACCGGGATCAGCGTGATCGACAAGCCGGCGGCGGCGGCCATGGCGTAGGTCTTGGTGTACGCGAGCGGCGAGAACAGCCGGCCCTCCTGCGCCTGCAGTGCGAACACCGGCACGAACGACAATGTGATGACCAGCAGGCTGACGAACAGTGCCGGGCCCACTTCACTCGCGGCATCGCGCATGAGATCCCAGCGTTCGGTGCCTGCCGCATCGCGGCCATTGCGCTCCCGAAAATGCTCGAGGTGCTTATGCGCGTTCTCGATCATGACGACAGCCGCATCGACCATGGCGCCGATCGCGATCGCAATGCCGCCGAGCGACAGCAGATTGGCGGTGATGCCCTGGTAGCGCATCACGATGAAGGCGGCCAGCACGCCGAGCGGCAGGGTGATCACCGCCACCAGCGCCGAACGCAGGTGCCAGAGAAACAGCGCGCACACCAGCGCAACGACGAGGAATTCCTCGGCCAGTCTGGTGGCGAGGTTCCGCACCGCCTCGAGAATGAGTTCGGAACGGTCGTAGACGGGCACGATCTCGACACCCGCGGGAAGACTCGCTCGCAGGCTCTCGATTTTGACCTTGACCGCATCGATCGCGGCCAGCGCGTTCTTGCCGGAACGCAGGATGATGACACCCCCGGCAACTTCGCCCTCGCCGTCGAGCTCGGCGATGCCGCGACGCAAGGCCGGTCCCCGCTGCACGATCGCCACGTCCCCGAGCAGCACCGGTACGCCATCGGTGCCCGTCGTGATCGGCACCTGTTCGAAGTCTTCGCGACTGCGCAGGTAGCCTTCGCTCCTCACCATTACCTCGGCTTCACCCTGTTCGATAACCGATCCGCCGGTAGCGCCATTCGCGTCTCGAATCGCCTCGACCACCTGATCGATGGTGATGCGGCGGGCGGCCAACGCCTGCGGCTCGGGCACGACCTGCCACGCCTGCACCATGCCGCCTATGCTTGCCACCTCGGCCACATCGGGCACCGTCTTGAGTTCGTAGCTCAGGAACCAGTCCTGGAGCGATCGCAGTTGCCCGAGGTCATGCCGGCCCGTGCGGTCGACCAGCGCGTACTCGTAGATCCAGCCGAGGCCCGTGGCGTCAGGGCCCAATGCAGGATTGACCTGCGCGGGTAAGCGGTCGCGCACCTGGCTCAGGTATTCGAGCACCCGGGAGCGCGCCCAATACAGATCGGTGTCGTCGTCAAACAGCACATAGACGAAGGAATCGCCGAAGAACGAAAATCCGCGCACCGCTTTTACGCCCGGCACCGACAGCATCGTCGTGGTCAACGGATACGTGACCTGGTCCTCGACGATGCGCGGCGTCTGCCCGGGCCACTCGGTGCGGATAATGACCTGCGTGTCGGACAGATCCGGCAGTGCGTCGAGCGGCGTGTGCAGAACCGACCACACTCCCATCGCGGCGAGCGCCGCAGCGGCCACCAGCACGAACACGCGATTCGCCATCGATGCGCGAATGATTCCGGCAATCACGGTGGAGACTCGTCGGCTTCGTCGGCTTCGTCGCCGGTAGCCCCACCCAGGCGTTCCAGCGCACCAGAGAGATTGGCCTCCGAATCAATCAGGAACTGACCCGACGTCACGACGCGTTCGCCACCCTCCAGTCCCGACAGGATTTCGGTCATCCCGCCGCTGCTCCGGCCTGCCGTGACCGCCACCGGTCGAAACTTGTCGCCGTCCCCCAGCACGATGACGCGCGCTTGCGTGCCGCTCCCGATCAACGCGTCGGAGGGCACCAGTGGGCGTTTCTCACCGACGCGAGGCTCGAGGGTGATCTGCGCAAACATGCCGGGAGCCAGCAGACCCTTCATGTTGTCGAGCACGATGCGCGCCTGCTGGGTGCGGCTGCTCATGTCGACCTGCGGCAGCAGCGTCTCGACCCGCCCGCTGAACACCTCGCCCGGAATTGCGTCGACGGATGCCACAACGGGCGTGTCCGCTGCGATCCCCGCGATGCCGGCTTGCGGCACCGCCGCTTCCAGCCACACGGTGCCGGTGCCGTTGACGCGGAACAGCAGGGTGCCCATCGGCGCGGACTCGCCCTCACGCACACCGATCTCGCTGACAACACCGCTCACGGGCGAGGTCAATGTGAGGCTGCCACTGCGAGCAGCCGAGGCACCGGAAGGCAATCCCAGCACGCGCAGGCGCTGTTGCGAGGCGGATCGTAGTGCACGCGCCTGGGGCGAACTCGCTTCGCCCAACGCGCGTGCCTCCGCAAGCGCTGTGCTCCACGTCGGCGACAGCACGCTCGCCAGCGGTTGACCGGCTCGCACCGACTCGTACGGCGCCTTGACGTACAGCCGCTCGACGATGGCATCGACGCGCGCACTCACCACGCGTTCCTGTCGCAGATCCCAGCCGATCGTGCCTGGCACCCGGATCGTGCTCGCAAGGTTTCCACGCGACACCACGACGGTGCGCATGCCGAGGTTTTGACGCACGCCCGGCGGGATGGTGACGCCGCCCTCGCTGGACGCGTCCGCGTACTTCGGCACCAGCTGCATATCCATGAAGGGCGATTTGCCCGGCTTGTCGAAACGCTGATCGGGCACCATCGGGTCGTACCAATAGAGTGCCTGGCGCTCCACCGGTGCTGCGTCTTTGTCCTGCGGCGCAGCCGGCGGGGAGTACCGATGTCCCCACCAGAATCCGAGTGCGAGCGCGACCGCGAGCGAAGCCAACGACGACGCGACCAGCGTGAGGCGATTCGAACGATTCATGGCAAGGACTCCGTTGGCAGCAGGTAAGCCAATGCGGCCCAGGAGCGTCCAAGCTCTCCACGGAGCTTCGCGTGCGACACGTGCACCTCGAGTTCGTCGCGCTGGGCAACCAGCCACGGCTGCACCGCGCCGCCGGCCGCGTACGTGGCGAATGCGGCGGCGCTGCGATCGCGTGCCAGTGGCAACATGGAGTTCTCGTGCAGCGCTACCTGGCGCTTGAGTCCCTGCCAGCGGGCGATTTCGCTGCGGATGCGCGCGATGGCTTCGCGCCGCAGGTCTTCGCGGGTGGCTAGCGCCGCTTCATGGTCGGCCAAGCGCGCGGCTATGCCGCGGTCCTGGCGATCGCGGGCAAACAGCGGCAAGGCGAAGCCGACTTCGACCATGAACATGTCGCTGCGACTGCGCTCACGCTGGCCATACGCGGCGCCCACGCTCCAATCGGACGATTTCTCGGCGCGGGCCAACTCGATGCCTGCCTCGGCGGCGCGCACTTGCGCCGATGCAGGAAGGAGCGGGCCAAGCCGGTCGATCGAAGTCAGCAAACGCGCCTCCGGGATTCGCAGGGAACCGAAGTCCGGCGCATCGCTCGCGATCCCGGCAACTGCATCGCCCAGCCAGCGTGCCAACGCCGCCTGCGCCGATTCACGCGTGGCCTGCACCGCCTCGATCCGGTTGTCGAGCTCAAGAATGGCTGCCTCGGTAGCCAGCGCATCGGCAACGGGTTCAGCTCCTCCGCCGACCCTTGCCCTGGCGACGTCGGCGGCGGACTGAGCGTGCTCACGCAAGGCCCGCAGCGCCGCCAACTGCTGCTGCGACGCCCAGACATCAACCCACGCGCGTGCGGTCGCGCGGC
>JBGTIG010000353.1:0-2862 GCA_041745755.1 Lysobacterales bacterium | reverse complement strand
CCGCAGTTCGACGGCTTGAGTGGCGCCACCGCGACGCCGCGTTGAACCAGCGTCGGCACCCACGCGCCATCCGAACCGAGTTTGGCCCAGCTACCGCCGCCGAGGGCCAGCACGAGGGCATCGGCGTCGACGGAGCGATCGCCGAGCGGCGTCCGGAATCGCACTGCACCCGACGCGTCCCAACCCGTCCACCGGTGATGCATGTGGAACCTGACGCCGCTCTCGCGCAACCGCCGCACCCATCCGCGCAGCAGCGGCGCGGCCTTGAGATCGGTGGGAAACACGCGTCCTGACGAGCCGATGAAGGTCTCGACGCCGAGCCCTCGCGCCCAGTTACGCACGGCGTCGGCGTCGAACGCGTCCAGCCAGCGCGCGACCTCGACGCGCCGCGAACCGTAGCGCTGCACGAAGCGCTCGTGGCGCTCGGAGTGCGTGAGGTTCAGCCCGCCCTTGCCCGCGATCAGGAACTTGCGCCCGACCGACCCCATCGCATCGAACAAGTCGACGCGCAGGCCCGCGGCACGCGCGACTTCCGCGGCCATGAGTCCCGCCGGACCGCCACCCGCGACTACGACACGATTGCGCGCTGAATCCGCCGCGGCGGGCAGGACCTTCAAGCCGCGTTCAGTTCCTGGCGCAGGATTTTGCGCAACGTACGCACGGTCAGCGGCGCGTCGTCTTCGCGTATGGTGGCGCGAAGCGCCTCGTTGATGGCGGTCTGATAACCGGTGCCGTGCGCTTCCGCCCGCGCCCGGAATGCTTCGATCACGTCATTGTCGAGCATGATCGTAATGCGCGTCTTACCCGGCGAAGCGATTACCGCACCGCGTTTGCCACCGCTGAAATCGTATTCCTTACGCATGGTATTGCTGCGCCTCCTTGGGGCTGGCTCTGCGAGCGGAAATCAGGCGTGTCCGCTCTCCACGCGGGGTGTGAACCACGACCAGCAGTCGCCCGAGGATGTCGAACCCCATCGACACGAATCGCTGTTCGCCTGCGGCTTTGTCGTCTTCGATGGTCACGGCATGGGGGTCACGGAGCGACTGTTCGGCGTCCGCGAAGCTCACGCCATGTTTTCGAAGATTCGCTGCCGCTTTGCCCGGATCGAACTCGATGTCCACACTCGAAGTATGCATATAATGTGCATATAGTCAAGGCAGGGAGGGGGAAGGCGCTGGTTCCACCGGCGCAAGGGTCCTCAGCGCTGGTAGTAGGCCATGACCATGTGGCGGGCCTGGGCGAAGAACAGCCAGCGTTCGACCAGGGCCGCGAGCAGGGTGAGCAGCGCCGCAACGATCAACAGGATCGTCCCCGCGTTCGCGAGCGCGCCGGCGCCGTGGCCCGCAGGCAACGATGACTCGAGTGGGGTCGCTGCCAGGCCGGGGATCGTCAGGACGCAGAGTGCGATGGTCGCCGTGCCGAGCAAAGACACGAGCACCGACGCACGCAGGAAGCGTGCATGGCGCCTGGCGAAGCGGAAGCCCATCTCCTTCGTCAGGTAATTGGCTTCGGTGTGCGGCGCCTCGAAGCTGCGCGCCACGCCGATGCTGTCGAGGCCCGTCATGCGCGCGGTGCCGGGCATCGCAATTGCGTCGATGTCGCGCCAGTAGCGCCACTTGAGCGCACCAGTGACGAGCGCTAGCAGCGCGAGCAGTATCGCGGCGAACATCGACACGTCGCCGACCAGGAATCGCGAAGTCGCGATCCAGAGCGCGAGACCGGTCGTCGCAGCGAACAGGAGGTACCCCGGCAACACGTAATCGTGCCGCCAGGCGGGAATGGGCGGCAGGGAGGTATAGATGCGGGCCGTGCAGAACACCGTCGTCACCGCGAGCACCAGGCTCGCGACTCCCGCGAAGCGGGCCGACCAACCTGCCGGGTCGGACCCGAGCAGGGAGAGGAAGACGACTGCGGCCAGCAGTGATGCCACCGCGCTGACGCCTTCGCGCGACAGCCAGGAACTTCGCCACTGCGAGAACGCGCGCCACGCCCGCAGCGGACGCCCGAGATGCAGGACCGAACTGCCGAGTCCCGCGACAACGAGCACGACTGCAAACATCGTGGCCGCGACCAGGAACCCCGGTTGTGCAGGATCGCCTGCTGCCAGCGGCGCGCAGGGTGGCTTCATGCACATGGGCGCGAACATCGCCGCCATGGCCGCGCAGGCAAGCAGCCCGTAGCCTGCGCCCGACAGCACGCTGAAAAAGATGACGGAGAAGGCGGGGCGCACGTCGGCTGCGGTCCGCTTACCGGGTCAACACGCGATCTAGCCACCTCAACGCGGTCGGCAGTCTCGATGCGTCGAACACATCGTCAAGCGGATTCGCTGCGTCCGTTGCCCCGTTCGCGTCGTCGCCGATGGAATGCGTGCGGGGGGAAGCCTGTCCGTGCGCGGACTGCGCTTCGGCGCCATCCCTGCGCGCGCGGGGCGGCAGGTAGCGGTTGACCGGCGCGTACCCCATTTGGTCGAGCAGACCGAAGCCACCCCGTTCCGCGCTCAACTGCGAAACCGTCGACTCCGGATCGTCGAAGTCACCGTAATGCCGCGCATGCGTGGGACACGCGAGCACGCACGCGGGTTGCCGCTCCTCCTCGGGCAGGCGCTCGTCGTGGATGCGATCGACACACAGCGTGCACTTCTTCATCGTGCCCGACGCCGTGTCGAGCTCGCGCGCGCCGTACGGACACGCCCACGCGCACAGATTGCAGCCCATGCACTTATCCTGGTCGACCAGCACGATGCCGTCGGCGCGCTTGTACGACGCGCCCGTAGGACACACGGTCACGCACGCCGCCTCCTCGCAATGCAGGCACGACATCGGAAAGTTGATCGTCTTGCTGTCGGGAAACTTGCCCACCTCG
>JBGTIG010000352.1:0-2202 GCA_041745755.1 Lysobacterales bacterium | reverse complement strand
CGGGCTCACCACGAACGGAATTTTGTGGATTCAGTCGCTGCTGAGCTGGCGGGCGCAGCAGCGATACCAGTCGCCGCCTTCAGGCTCGAACGCGCTGCAGCAGTCGAGCGGCGCGGCGTACACATGCACCGAGACCGCGGTCTCGTCAGGCGACGGGTTGCGGATGGTATGGAACTCGTGCGGTGGGATCAGGCTCCCAGCCGAACCCGGTCCCGCGGTCACCGTGCCACGCGGCTCGAACCGCGCGCGATCGTTGCGCTGTTCCATGCATTCGAACTGGGTGATCTCGAGCGCGCCGCGCCACACGCCCTCGACGCACCATTTGCCGTTGTGATCGTGCAGGCCGGTGCCCTGGTGCGGGGCCCAGGTCATGGCCGTCACGCAATAGCCGTGGCGCTCGCTGCGATAGAGCTCGCGCCGCAGATAGCCTTCGGAACTGACTTCCGTCACGCACTCCGGCAGTTGCATTTCCGGGTCGCGCATCGCTTTCGAGAGGACCTCGCGCAGTGCGCCGACCAGTTCCTGCTCGCAGCCCTGGCACACGGCCGCGTCAATGGAGCGGAACAGTTCGGTGGCGCCTGGAAAATCCCGGGTCAACATAGATCTGCAGCCGTGGAGCACTCGGGGATCGAGCTGGTTCTGATAGACCACAGTCTACAAAGTCGCGAGCAATCCCGCGATGGGGGCACCGAACGCCCCGATATCGACCAGGAAGGCATCATGGCCCTGCGGGCTTTCCAGCACCACGAGTTCGCTGGTCGCGCCGCCCGCCGCCAGGCCTTCGGCGATCCGCTGCTGCTGCTGCAACGGAAACAGGATGTCGGTGGTCACGCCGATCGCCACGGAGCGTTCGACTTCGATGGCCGCGAGCGCCGCGTCCACGCCGGTCCCGGCCGCTTCCCCGAGATCGAACCAGTCCATGCACCGGCTGAGATAGAGGTAGCAGTTGGGGTCGAACTGGCGGACGAACCGCTGTGCATGGGCTTCGAGATAGCTCTCCACCTGGAACTCGTGCGCGAAGGGGTCCTCCCCGCGCGCATCGGAATCCAGACGTACCCGCCCGAACCTCCCGTCCCATTCGAGCGCGGACCGGTAGGTGATCACGCCGAGTTTGCGCGCGATGCGCATGCCGTTCTCGGGGTAATGCTCCTCGTCGTAGTTGCCCTGGTTCCACGCGGGATCTAGGCGGATCGCTTCGCGCTGCAGTGAGCGGATCGCGATGGAGAACGGCAGCGCGTGCGCGGCCCCCGACACGTTGACATGGGTGCGAGCGATCCCCGGGTGTCGCTGCATGAGCGCCAGCGCCACCATGCCGCCCATCGAACAACCCACCACGCACGCCAGCCGCCGGACACCGAGCCCGCGCACGACTGCCGCCGCGGCGTCGGCGCAATCCTCGATGGAAAGTTCCGGAAACGCCAGGCGATAGGCAGATCCGGTGGCCGGATCGATCGAGGCAGGGCTGGTCGATCCCTTGGGACTGCCGAGGGTGTTGACGCAGACGACGAAGAATCGCGCGGTGTCGATGGGCCTGCGCGGGCCGATCATCTCCTCCCACCAGCCGGCCTCGGGGTCCGCGTCGCTCGAGGTCGCGTGTGCGCTCGGAGACAGGCCGGTGAGGATCAGTATCGCGTTGTCGCCGGCGCAGTCCAGCGCGCCCCAGGATTCGTAGGCGACGCGCGCGCCGTGCAGGGAGCCACCGCGCTTCATGCCGAACGGGGAGGGCAGATCGAGCCATTGCGTGGCCGGCATCGGGCTCGTGCCTTTTCCGGGAGTCAGCGCACGACTTCGTTGATGGTCAGGCGCACCGGCCCGGCAATGGACGTACGCGCAACCGGCGCGCTCAGTACCTGCAGATCGCCGGGAGCGGGGGTCGCGTCACCGCGGCTCGAAACGCGCGCGCCGAACACGAGGGTATCCGCCGACGACATCTTCATGTCCGGCATCATGCCCATGCTGTCATCGAGCGTCAGCGTCAAAGGCAGCGTGGAGGCGTCGCGCTTCTGGATCGCCAGCGGCATCTTCGGCCCGTTCGCCGCGCGCGCAAACACGAACAGCGTGTCGCCGGCTCCGACGCGGGCGCGAAGTTCCGGCGCGACATCGATGGAGACCGTTACCGGGTTGGCGCCGCCGATGGCGTTGCCAGGCAGAGGAGTCGACGACGCCGACGGCGGCGGGTCGCCTGCAAGGGCCGCGGGCGCC
>JBGTIG010000351.1:0-2496 GCA_041745755.1 Lysobacterales bacterium | reverse complement strand
TGCCGCTGCTTCCGCCGCGGCATTGGCGGCTTCGATTCTTGCGCCCTGGGCCTCCATCTGTGCCCCCATCGCGGCGAGCTTGCCGAGCGGCGAGTCCGGATCCGCGGCGAAGTCCGCGCCGTTCGGCGCGGTGATTCCGGTCATGCCCGTGCGATGGCCGGCCGTAGTGATCGATCCCACGATCGCCGCAAGCACGATCGACAGCACGATGCCGATCACGGCGATCGCGACCAGGTATCCGACGGTCTTGTCCTCGGGGTTGCGCATCGTGTGCGGCAGGCCGAGGTACAACAGGTAGATCGAGTACAGGCCGGCGAGGCTCAGCAGGGCGAGTTGCGGGACGATGCCGAAAATGCCGGCCACGAACGCCGCGGTGTATCCGTAGGCGGAAAGCTTGAGCGCCTGGATGAAGTCCTTCTGGCCGCCGAAAGTCGGCGCCAGCGCATTCGCGATGAGCGCGAGCAGATAGACCATCGCGAGTCCCATCGCGTACGTCAGTACCAGTGTGCTGATGAGTGTGCCCATGCCGGGCCGGAAGGTGCCGAAAAACGGCACGTGGACGCCGAAGACCGACTGGCCGATGAAGCCCGCGACGGGGCCGATGGCGGCGAGCCAGAGCACGTACTTCGTGTAGATGTCCGCAACGGTGGCGGGTTCGGCCGCGATCACCGGCCACTCGGTTTTCGGAGTGACCAGGATGTTCTTGACGCGCGTGATCAGCTGGTTGAAATCCATCGCATTGTCCCCGTCTGGGTGTTGCCGTCGACGCGGCTCGTGCCGCCTGCCTGTCCGCGCAGTCTAACCGGGCGCGCGCGTGGCGAAACGTGCCCCTGCCGAGCGCAGCGCCGCGACGGCAGGCAGTTCGCGGCCCTCGAGGAACTCGAGAAAGGCGCCCCCGCCGGTCGAGACGTAGTCGATTCCCGCGACGACCGCGTACTTCTCGATCGCCGCCAGCGTGTCGCCGCCACCCGCTATCGAGAACGCCGCGCTCGCGGCAATCGCGTGCGCCAGCGCGCGGGTGCCTTCGCCGAAGGAATCAAACTCGAACACGCCCACCGGGCCGTTCCACACCACCGTGCCGGCGCGGCCGATCGATTCCGCGTAGCGCCGGGCGGTTTCGGGACCGATATCCAGGATCCGGTCGTCCTCGCCGACGTCGCCAACCCGCTTGATAGTCGCCGGCGCCGTTGCGGCGAACTCCCGGGCGACCACCACATCGGTCGGCAGTGGCAGCTCGGTACCGCGCGCACGGGCGTCTTCGAGAATGCGCGTCGCGACCGGAATGAGCTCGCGCTCGACCAGCGAACGACCCACCGGCAAGCCCGCCGCCGCCAGAAAGGTGTTGGCGATGCCGCCCCCGACGATCAGCCCATCCACGCGCGCGATCAGGCTTTCGAGCAACGCCAGCTTGGTCGAGACCTTGGAACCCCCGACCACCGCGAGCAGCGGCCGCGCAGGCGCTTCGAACGCGCGCGCCAGCGCGTCGAGTTCCGCCATCAGCAGCGGTCCTGCGCAGGCGATGCGCGCGGCGCGGATGACGCCATGGGTCGAGGCCTGCGCACGATGGGCGGTACCGAACGCGTCCATGACGAACACGTCGCAGAGCGCCGCATACTTCGCCGCGAGCGCCGGAGCATCAGTCGCCTCGCCGACGTTCATGCGGCAGTTCTCGAGGAGGACAATGCTGCCGGGCGGCGGCTCGACGCCATCGACCCAGTCCCGCAGCAGCGGCACGGCGATCCCCAGCAACTCCGACAGGCGCAGCGCCACCGGTGCGAGCGAGTCGGCGGCGCTCCACTCGCCCTCGACCGGACGGCCAAGGTGCGACATCACCATCACCGTGGCGCCGGCGGCTAGCGCCGCCCGCAACGTCGGGATCGAGGCGACGAGGCGCTGGTCCGCGCTGACACGGCCCGCGTCTATGGGCACGTTGAGGTCCTGGCGGATCAGCACGCGCTTTCCGGCCAGATCCACGTCGGCCATGCGCAGGATGGTCATGCGGGTCGTTCCCGGTTCACGCAATCCGGCATTGAATGCGAGCGATCACCGCGATGCAAGTCGCGATGATCAACAGCGAGCCAGTGGACACACCTACAATCCGGGACATGCGGAAAGCCGAGAGCGTTGCCGACGATGCCTTCCCGCGACTGACAGAAGACGCCGCGGTGGCTGCGCTGCGCCGTGGAGAAGCGGTGGGCCTGCCGACCGAGACGGTTTACGGGCTGGCCGCCGACGCCCGCAACGCGGCGGCGATCGCGCATGTGTTCGCGCTCAAGGGCCGCCCGCTCGACCATCCGCTCATCGTGCATCTGCCCGAGGTCGATGCGCTCGACGCCTGGGCGATCGAAGTGCCAGAGGCGGCGCGGCGCCTGGCGAGCGCCTTCTGGCCCGGGCCATTGACGCTCGTGTTGCGCCGCCACCCGTCGGTGCTCGACGCGGTCACCGGCGGGCAGTCGACGGTTGCGCTGCGCGTACCCGCCCATCCGGTCGCGCGGG
>JBGTIG010000350.1:0-10695 GCA_041745755.1 Lysobacterales bacterium | reverse complement strand
CGCGGCCGCCTGGACCGATCTGCCGGTGATCGGCCAGGGCGTCGGCGGACTCGGCGAACGCATGGCACGGGTGCACGCGGAACTGGTCCGGCGACACGGGTTCGGCGTGCTGCTCGGGGCGGACACGCCGCAGCTCACTGCGGCGCTGCTCGGCGAGGCCTGCGAATGGCTCGCTGCACCTCTGCCGCGACTGGTGCTCGGTCCCGCCGACGATGGCGGGTTCTGGCTCTTCGGCGCCAACGTCGCGCCGCCATTGGCAACCTGGACATCGGTGAACTACAGCGAATCCGCGACTGCCCAGGATCTTGCGCTTTCGATGCGCGATCAGGGCGAATGGCGGTGGCTCGCGCGGTTGGCCGATGTCGATTTCGCGCGGGATCTGCCCGAGGTACGGCGATCCCTGCAGGCATTGCCCGATCCGACGCCGGAGCAGCGCCGTCTGTGCGAATGGATGCGCCTGCCGTAGCGGCGGAGCTTGCTCCGCAGTGTCGAGCAAGCTCGACACCTACGGCACCTGCGGCCTACGGCCTGCGGCACCCAGGGCAGGGGCCCGGTTACAGTGAACCTGCTCGAGGATCGAATGAACTTTCTGGAAACCATCGTGGATCAGGAGGCATGGCTGCGACTGGGCTCGTTCGTGGGCGTACTTGCGTTGCTGGCGCTTGCGGAACGCCTGTGGCCGGCGCGAGGCGATTCCGCGCCAGCGCGCCGACAGGTTGCCAACTTCGGTCTGGTCGCGATCGACACGGCGCTCCTTCGTATTGCGTTTCCGGTTCTGGCCGTGGTGCTGGCAGCGGGTGTCCACGCGCGTGGCGGCGGACTCCTCGGCACCGTCGACTGGCCCTCCTGGCTGGAAATCACGATGGCTGTCCTGCTCTTCGACGCGGCGATCTATGCGCAGCATCGAGCACTGCATCTGATCCCGGTGCTCTGGCGGCTGCATCGGGTGCATCACACCGACACGGCGTTCGACGTCACCACCGGCGTGCGCTTTCATCCTTTCGAGATTGCCCTGTCGATGGCAATCAAGCTTGGCCTGATCCTGCTGATGGGTCCGCATCCGGCCGCGGTCGTGATCTTCGAGATCCTGCTCTCCGCCGCAAGCCTCTTCACCCACGCCGACTTCGCGTTCGGCCGGACCCTCGAGCGCTTCGTACGCGCGGTGATCGTGACGCCCAGCATGCATCGCGTGCATCACTCGGTCGTGCGCAGGGAAACCGACAGCAACTACGGCTTCCTGCTCTCGCTCTGGGACCGTTTGTTCGGCAGCTACCGCGAGCGCGCCGAGCAGTCCGAGCGCAGCATGCCGATCGGTCTCGCCGAGTGGCGCGATCCCGCGGCGCTCGGCTTCGTCGCGCTGCTGCTGCAACCATTCCGCGAGACGCCGCCCGCGCCGACAGAAGACCTACCGGACACCGGCGAAACGCACAATGGAATCAGGTAACTCAGTCTGCGGGGTTCGGACGAAAACACGTTCCGCCGCGGCCCTCGCGTTGCACGCATGTCGAAATCCTTCCGCCGGAGAACTTCCATGACCTACACCGCCCACCCACGCCACCTCCCGCTGTCGCTGCTGCTGCTGCGGATCGGCATCGTACTGCTGCTCGCGCCCTGGATCGTCGACAAGTTCCTCAATCCGCAACACGCGATCGCGGTGATGGAAAACTTCTACGGGATGGCCGGCGTAGCGAAAAATCTCGTGCTGGCGATCGGTGTTGCCCAGGCGATCGTGCTTGTCTGTTTCGCGCTCGGCCTGTTTCGCACCGCGAGCTACGGCCTGGTCACATTGATGCACGCAGGGTCGACATTCTCTTCGTGGCAGCAGTACTTGAGTCCCTATGAGGGGGCGAATCTGCTGTTCTTCGCCGCGTGGCCGGCGCTCGCCGCCTGTGTAGCGCTGTTCCTGCTGCGCGAGCACGACACATTGCTGAGCGTCGGCTCACCCCGGAGGTAGGGAGGCACGGGTCCCGCAGGCGTCGCGGCGGCGCCTGCGCAGGAGTGCCGAGCAAGCTCGGCACCTACGGGCACCTACGGGGACCAGGAGGCGTGGCTGCGGCCAGGCTCATCCGCGCCTTGGCGAAAGCGGGAACGTACAATGTCGGGATGACGATTTCGCACCGGCTTTGCGTGGCGCCGATGATGGACTGGACGGACCGGCACTGCCGGTTTTTCCATCGCCTGCTCGCGCCGCATGCGTTGCTGTACACCGAAATGCTGACCGCCGCGGCGATCGTGCACGGCGATCACGTGCGGCTGCTGCGCATGGATCCGCGCGAGCATCCGGTAGTGCTGCAACTCGGGGGCAGCGACCCCGGGCTGCTCGCCGCTGCGGCGCGCCTTGGCGTCGAGGCCGGCTACGACGGCATCAATCTCAACTGCGGCTGCCCGTCCGATCGGGTACAGACCGGGCGCTTCGGTGCCTGCCTCATGCGCGAACCGGCGCTGGTTGCGGCCTGCGTGGCCTCGATGCGCACGGCGGTCGGCGTGCCCGTGACCGTCAAGTGCCGCATCGGGGTCGACGACATGGACGACGACGAGGGACTGCGGGATTTCGTCGATACCGTCGCTGCCGCCGGCTGCGACACCTTCATCGTCCACGCGCGCAAGGCGTGGCTCAAGGGGCTCTCGCCGAAACAGAATCGCGAGGTTCCCCCGCTGGATTACGCGCGGGTCGCGCGCCTCAGGGTCGACCGCCCCGATCTCGCGATCGTGCTCAATGGCGGCGTGGACAAATTCGATACCGCTCTCGCGCAGCTCGAATGCTTCGATGGTGTGATGCTGGGCCGCGCGGCGTATCACGACCCGTACCTGCTGGCGCGACTCGACGCCCAAGTCTTTGGCGTTGCTGCGATATCCCGGCGCGATGCGCTGGCTGCGCTTCGACCCTACGTCGAAGCCCACCTCGAGTCGGGCGGGACGCTGGCGCAGGTCACACGACATGTGCTCGGCCTGTTCCAGGGATTGCCTGGCGCGAGGTCGTGGCGACGGGTGCTGAGCGAGGGCGCGCATCGGGCGGGGGCAGACTGGCGAGTGGTCGAACGCGCCACGGCGGAACTCGACGCGCACCGATGCCTCGCGCAGGCCGCATGATCGAGCCGGAAGTTTTCGAGGATCCCGCAGCGTTCGCACGCAGGGGCGCGCACGCTCCGCTGTCGGCGTCCTCGCCGGCTACGGCGAAGGCCGTGCTCATGGTCGCGCCGGACGGGTTCCGGGTATCGGACGAAACCCGGGCGGACAATCGCTACATGGTCCCCGCGCACGCCGTCGACAACGCGCGAGCGCATCGGCAGCATGCCGCGCTGGTACGCGCGATCGACAATTGCCTGCCGGTGGTGCGCTTTCGGGGCGACGTCGCCTCGCCGGACGCCGTGTTTCCGAACAACGCGTTCGCCACCGTCAATGGACGCCTGATCGTCGGCGCAATGCGGCATCCGCAGCGTTGGCTCGAAACGCAAAGGCGCGACATCCCCCGATTCTTCCGGACCCGGCTGGGGTATGCGGTGCTCCGCCTCGACAGCGATCCGGCCTGCATCGCCGAGCTGACAGGTGCGCTGGTCATCGATCGCGCCCGCCGCGTGGGCTACTCCGGATTAAGCGAGCGCTGCAATCTCACCGGTGCGCACGCCATGCACCAGGCGTTCGGACTGGCGCGCACCCTGGTCTTCGAGCTCGCCCCCGGCGAGTACCACGCCAACGTCGTGCTCGCGGTGCTCGCATCGCGCCTGCTCCTCATCTGCAGGGAGTCGTTTGCCGATCCCGCGGCCGCCGATGTCATTGCCGCACAGTACGCTCCGCACGTCGTCTGGCTCGACGCGGACGAGAAGCGGGCATACTGCGGCAACGCGATCACACTCGACGAACGCACCGCCTGGTTCAGCGCGCGCGCCGCGCAGTCGCTCCGCCCGTCTTCGCGGGCGCAGATCGAAGCGGCGGGCTTCTGCATCGAATCGGTCCCGCTCGATGAGATCGAGGCGGCGGGAGGCAGCTTGCGCTGCTGTATCGCGGAGGTCTTCTGAGCCGAATCCGGCTCCCCGGGGGAACCTGGACAGTCGCCAGGCTCGCGGCGGTTGCAGCCCGGAGGGATCATGCCGCCCGGACCGGAGGCGCGGGCGGAAGCGCGAATCGGCGTCTTGCGCAAGCCGGAGAGCCGCACCGGGTGACGAAAGTTCAGGACGGATTCAAAGCCGCCTGCCTACGCTGCCGCATGATTCCGCTTTCCAACCCGCTCACATCCCCCGTACCGCGGCCCGTACTCCGGGATCGACCGCGATATCTTGCGTTCCTGCTCGGCGCGCTGCTGGTCGTCGGCGCCCCCGCGCTCTGCTTCGCCCAGTCCGACGGCCGCAGCGCTGGCACGCTGCGCGAGGCCGTGCAGATGGTCGAGGACGAAACCGGCGGTCGCATCCTGGCAGCGGAGACGGTGACGACGGGACAGTCGCGCCTATACCGGATCAAGGTTCTCACGCCGGACGGGACCGTCCGCATCGTGCAGATCGTCGCCACGGAGCCCCAGGCATGAGGTCCTGCACCGTGCGAGCGCACAGGCCGATGCCGGGACACGGCAATCGCACCATGGGCAATAACAACAAGAAAGGGGATCTGCATGCGCATCCTGCTGGTTGAAGACGAGGCACCGTTGCGCGAGACGCTGGCCGCACGCCTGCGCCGCGAAGGCTATGCCGTCGACGCCGCGGCGGACGGCGAGGAAGGGCTCTATCTCGGTCGCGAAGTGCCGTTCGACGTGGCGATCATCGATCTCGGTCTGCCGAAAATGTCGGGAATGGAACTGATCACCACGCTGCGCGAGGAGGGGGCGCGCTACCCGGTGCTGATCCTGACGGCGCGTACCAGCTGGCAGGACAAGGTCGAGGGCCTGAAGACCGGCGCCGACGATTACCTGGTGAAGCCCTTCCACGTGGAGGAACTGCTCGCGCGCCTCAATGCACTCGTCAGGCGCGCAACCGGCTGGTCCAAACCGGTGCTCGAATGCGGCCCAATGGTGCTCGACACCACCGCCCAGACGGTGACGGTGAACGACAAGCCCGTGGACCTGACAAGTTACGAATACAAGGTGCTCGAATACCTGATGCTGCATGCCGGCGAGCTGGTGTCGAAAGCGGACCTGACGGAGCACATCTACCAGCAGGATTTCGATCGCGACTCGAACGTGCTGGAGGTCTTCATTGGCCGCCTGCGTCGCAAGCTCGATCCGGATGGCGAGATCAAGCCAATCGAAACCGTGCGCGGACGCGGTTACCGGTTCGCGATTCCGCGCACCGAATAGGCTGGCGGCGTGCGCCGCATCGCATCGCTGTCGCTCACCTCGCGGGTGATGCTTTCCGCCAGCCTGGCGTTGATCGCGTTCCTGGGCTTGACGGGTTACGCGCTCGAACGCGCCTTCTACGACTCTTCGCTGAGGGCCCTGCAGGATCGGTTGCGCTCGCACATCCACGCCTACCTGTCCGGGTCCGACGTGAGCGTTGCGGGCCAGTTGATCCTGCCCGAAGTCGCGCCTGACCCCCGCTTCGAGATGCCCCATTCCGGCGTCTACGCGGCGGTGGTGGGCGAGGGCAACCGCTGGCGTTCCCCTTCGGCCATCGGGCTCGAGCTTCCGTTCGACGACACGCTCGTGCGCAACGAGGAGCGCTTCACGGGCCCCCTGCCGACGCCCGACGGCGGCCTTTACGTCGAAAGCCTCGGGATCGTGTGGGAAGTACCGAACGGCGAACCGTTGCCGCTGACGTTTCACGTGGCCGAGGATGACGACACCCTGCTGGCCCAGGTGCGCGTGTTCCGCCGCACGCTCTGGGTCTGGCTCAGTATCGCGGCGATCCTCGTCATGGCGGTGCTGCTGACCGCACTGCGCTGGAGCCTGACACCGCTGCGTCGGGTGGGTCGCGACGTCGAGAGGATCGAGCGCGGCAGCATCCTGCGCCTGGCCGACGACTACCCAAAGGAGTTGCGCACGCTCACGCACAGCATCAACGACTTCATCGACAGCGAGCGCGCGCAACGCGAGCGCAACCGCCATCGCATGGGCGATCTCGCGCACAGCCTGAAGACGCCGCTTGCGGTCCTGCGCAACGCCCTGGACGAGCAGCCCGGACATTCGTGCCCCGGGCAATCCCCGCTCCAGCAGGTCGTGTCCGATCAGGTCCGCCGGATGGACGACATCGTCGCCTACCAGCTGGCGCGCGCCGGCACCACGGGGCATACAACGTTTTCGGCCCCGGTGGCGGTGACACCCATCGTCGAGGAGCTGGTCCGGAGCCTCGAGAAAGTGCACGCGAGCCGGGGCATCCTCTGCGAGTTCGAGCTGGCCAGCGATGCCTGCTTTTTTGGCGACCGCGGCGATCTCATGGAAATTCTCGGCAATGTGCTGGACAACGCGTTCAAGTGGGCATCCCGGCGCGTGCTGCTGACCACCCGGACCATCCCGGGGCAGCGGCGGGACGGCGTCGAGATCCAGGTCGAGGACGACGGCAAGGGAGTGGATGACTCGGTGGTGGAACGCATCGTGCAGCGCGGCGTGCGCGGCGACGAGCGGGTCGAGGGCCATGGCCTCGGCCTCGCGATCGTGGACGACCTCCTGCGCAACTATCGAACCGAGCTGCACGTCGGTACCTCGATCGCCCTCGGCGGCGCCAGTTTCCAGGTCCGGTTCCCCGCTCTCAACTGAAGGTTTCGCGGGTTGCGGCCCTGACGTCGCAAACTGCTTGCCGGACGCGCGCGGGCGCGGCTACGCTGCGGGGCGCGGACGGACCCAGCGGCGGTCGCGTCCATTGCTTTGTCCGGGCGGGTGTAGCTCAATGGTAGAGCTGTAGCTTCCCAAGCTACTGACGAGGGTTCGATTCCCTTCACCCGCTCCAGCTCCGCAGCTTCCGGCCTCCCGTGGGTCTGCGGTGCGGGATCCCGTCATCCAACACCCAGCATCCAGTGCAGACGCGCATGACCGAGAGCAGTTCGGACCAGGGTCGAATCGTCGTGGGCTGGCGCGAAACACTCGCCTTGCCCGCGCTCGGCATCGTTGCGATCCGCGCAAAGGTGGATTCGGGTGCGCGCTCGTCCGCGCTGCACGTCGAACATGCCGAGGAGTTCACCGAACGCGGCGAGCCCTGGATCCGGTTCGCGGTGCAACTCGGCGTACCGGGCGTTCCGGAACCGCACTACAGCAGCTGCCGCATCGTCGATCGGCGCCCGGTGACCGATTCCGGCGGGCACACCGCGGAACGCATTTTCATCCGCACCGCGATCGAACTGGCGGGGCGCAGCTGGTCCGCCGAAATAAATCTCACCAATCGCCGCAATATGCTGTTTCCCATGCTGCTCGGCCGCACCGCAATGGCGGGGCGGCTGCTGGTCGATCCTTCCCGCGCTTTTGTATTCGGTGAACCCGGCGTCGTGCACAAGGCCGCGCATCACTGAGCGGATCACAATCGCCCCACTTCCCTGGTTTGATCTTCCGGAACCGCAGCCATGAAATTCGCGATCCTCTCGCGCAACAGCAAACTGTATTCGACGCAGAGCCTGCTCGAAGCCGCGCGCTCCCGCGGGCACAGTGCCCGGGTGCTGGATCCCCTGCGCTGCTACATGAGCATCGATTCCGACGCCATGGCGATCCATTACAAGGGTCGCGCGCTGACCGGCTACGACGCAGTGATCCCCCGCATCGGCGCGTCGGTGACGTTTTACGCAACCGCGGTGCTGCGGCAGTTCGAGATGATGGGTGTGACCACGCTCAACAAGTCCGACGCCATCCTTCGCGCTCGCGACAAGCTGCGCTGCCTGCAACTGCTGGCGCATCAACGCATCCGCCTGCCCAAGACCGTATTCGGCACCTACCCGGACGATACGGATGACCTGCTCAACCTGCTCGGCAAGCCGCCGCATGTGCATAAGCTGGTGGAAGGAACGCAGGGTGCCGGGGTGGTGCTGGCCGAGAAGATTTCGGCGTCGCGGAGCCTGATCGAGGCATTCAGGGGTCTGTACGCGAACTTCCTGATGCAGGAGTTCATCGGCGAATCCAAGGGGGCGGACATCCGTTGCTTCGTCGTCGGCCGCAAGGTGGTCGCAGCCATGCGCCGGCAGGCCCTGGCAGGGGAATTCCGTTCCAACCTGCATCGCGGCGGGACCGCCACCGCGACTGACCTCAGCGAAGACGAGATCGAGACCGCG
The DNA here is from genome assembly GCA_041745755.1 of Lysobacterales bacterium. Lineage (GTDB taxonomy): Bacteria > Pseudomonadota > Gammaproteobacteria > Xanthomonadales > Ahniellaceae > JBBQNY01. The sequence continues at coordinate 2,520 of JBGTIG010000350.1, read as the reverse complement.
GTGAGGTCGGCAGCGACCATGGGACTGTCGGTGGCCGGCGTGGACCTGCTCAGGTCCAATCGCGGGCCGCTGGTACTCGAAGTCAATTCGTCACCGGGACTCGAAGGCATCGAAGCGGCGACTGGCGTCGACATCGCGGGCGCGATCATCGATTATCTGGTCACGCGCGTGCGCCGCGAGCGCCGCGCCGCGGCGGCCGCTCCGTCTGCGCGCGCCGGCAATGCCGGGAAGAAGGTCGTTAACCGAAAAAAAAGGCCGGCTTGACGCGGGTTTAATGGGCGTCGCCTGACAATCATTTCGCACTCTCCGGGTCCGCAGCGCGGGGCTTCCCGACTTCCAGTCTGAGGCGTCCACGGCAGCGGTCATTCCCTGGCCCAGGTCGAGCGTTGGTCCCAACGCGACGCGCCTGGGCCATTTTTTCGTGTCCAATCCTGCACCTTCTTGCGTTCCGCCCACATTGCGCTACGTTGACCGCATCGAGCTGGCGTTTTCCGCAGCGCATTCCAGGCAGGCGCGTTGTTTCATGAAGGAGGTTGGCCGAACTTGAGCAAGACCGAAGCGCCGATGCGGGTACTTGTCGTCGAGGACAATTCCGACATCGCCGCCAATATCGGGGATTTCCTCACCGATCAGGGGTTCGTGGTGGACTTCGCCGGCGATGGCGTCACCGGGCTGCATCTCGCTGTCGTCGAGGACTTCGACGTGATCGTGCTCGATCTCAACCTGCCCGGCATGGATGGGCTCGAAGTGGCGCGCAAGCTCCGGGAGGACGCGCGCAAGCAGACACCCGTGCTCATGCTGACGGCGCGCGATTCGCTCGAGCAGAAGCTCACCGGCTTCGAGAGCGGAGCCGACGACTACCTGGTGAAACCCTTTGCGCTGCAGGAGTTGCTCGCGCGCGTGCAGGTGCTCGGGCGGCGCGGCAAGGGTCCGAAGACCCGGCTGCTGACCGTCGGCGAGCTCGAGTACAACCTCGACACGCTGACCGTGTCCCGGGAGGGCAGGCAACTGCAGCTCAACCCTACCGGACTCAAGCTCCTGCAATGCCTGATGGAGTCGTCGCCATCCGTGGTCACCCGGCGCGAACTGGAGATGCGCGTCTGGGGCGAGGAACTGCCCGACTCCGACTCGCTGCGTGTGCACATCCATGGCCTGCGCGCCGCGATCGACAAACCCTTCGACAAGCCGCTGATCCACACCCGCCACGGCATCGGCTACTGCCTGTCCGATCCGGATGCAGTACCGGCGTAGGCTCCGCAGCCGCATCGTCATCTCGTTCCTGCTGCTGGGGACGCTGCTGACGACGCTGTTCGCGATCGCCGTGCTGCTGCTGCGCAGCCGGCTCGAGGAACAGCTGATCAACAACACCCTGCAGCGCGAGGTCGCGAACTTCGTCGACTTCAAGCGTGCCAACCCGGACGAGTCCGCACGATTCGCGTTTTCCAAGCAGATCTTCGCGGAAGTCGTCGGCGCGTCCAAGTTCGCCAACATCCCGTTCGACCGGCAGAAGCTCGCGACGGGCGTCTACGACCGCGCCGAGGACGGGGGCGAGGGTCGGCGCTACTACAAGCTGGCGGTCCACCGGAGCCCTGATCTCCGCGGGTTCGTGGAGTATGACTACACGCAGGAGACCCTCAGCAACCGCCAGCTGGTACTGGCTCTCGCGGCCACGGTCCTGGTGTTCGCGCTGCTGAGTCTGCTGCTCGGAATATGGTCTTCCCGCCGTGTCATCTCCCCGGTCTCGGACCTGGTCGCGCGCGTGCGCGGTTTCGCGCGTACCGGTCGCCACGAGTCGCTCGCGCCGCATTTCGTGCCCGACGAGGTGGGCGAGCTGGCGGCGGCGCTCGATGACTACGCAAACCGCCTGACGTCCGTCGTCGAACGCGATCGCGACTTCAATGCGGACGTGAGCCACGAGTTGCGCACGCCGCTTTCGGTGATTCACGGCGCCGCCGAACTTCTGCTCACGCAGAGCGACCTGACGCCGAAAACGCGCGAGCGCCTGCTGCGCATCGAACGGGCCGTGCGGCAGTCCACCGAGCTGACCACCGCCCTGCTGCTGCTTTCGCGCGGCGAGCGGGCAGGGCCGAGCGACGGCGAGACCAGCGATGTGGCCGCAGTGGTGGAGCAGGTGATCGACGTCTGCCGCAATCAGCTCGGCACCCGGCCCGTCGAAGTCCGGCTCGTCCATCAGGCCGCGCCCGAAGTCGACGCGCCGGCCGCCGTGCTGGCCGTGGCGCTCACCAACCTGATCGGCAACGCGTTCAAGTACACGCGCGAGGGAACGATCGAGATTTCGCTGCTCGCGGATCGCGTGGTCGTGGTCGATTCGGGTCCGGGCATCAACGCGGAGGAGGCACAGCGACTGTTCGAGCGCGGTTATCGCGCGCGCGACGTGGACGCACCGGGATCGGGGATCGGGCTCGCGATCGTCCGGCGACTCTGCGACCTCTACGGCTGGCGGGTCAGCCTCGCGCCGCGCAACGATGCCCGCGGCACCCGCGCCGAGCTCGAGTTCGG
>JBGTIG010000349.1:0-2564 GCA_041745755.1 Lysobacterales bacterium | reverse complement strand
TCACGCCACCCGCCGCTGCGCGGCGTGGGCCACGGTCGTCGCGTGGCGCGCAAGCGCCCGTTCGATGCGCGCGAAAACCTCCGCCATTACCGCGGCATCCGGCAGCAGTGTCAGTCGGAGATGATTGCGGTACGCCACGTTGAAGCTCGAACCCGGCACCACCAGCACGCTTTCGCTTTCGAGCAGCTCGAGCGCGAAGGCATGGTCGTCGAAATCCGGACAAAGCTCCGCATCCACGCCGGGATACGCGTACAACGCGCCGCGTGGAGCCACGAGCCGCAGCGTATCGATACGCGCGCAGGCGTCGATGACGGCGCGGCGGGTCTCGAACAATCGACCCCCCGGTTGCGTCAGCGCGGTGCTGGTGTCGGGTCCGGTCAACGCCGGTGCAATCGCCCACTGCGCGGGCACGTTGGCGCAAAGGCGCAGCGCCGCCAGCAGGTCGAGCGCGTGCTCGAACGCCGCCGCATGCGCTAGCGCGCCGGAAAGGCTTACCCAGCCGGCGCGATAGCCGCAGGCGCGGTGCACCTTCGAGAGTCCCCCGAACGAGAGGCAAAGGACATCGGGCGCGAGGCGGGCGATCGGTTCGAACCGCGCATCCTCGTACAGGAGTCCGTCGTAGATCTCGTCCGTCATCAGCACGAGTCCGTGGCGGGTGGCCAGCTCTGCCAACGCCTCGAGCGTCGAACGCGGGTACACGGCACCGGTCGGATTGTTGGGATTGATCACCACCAGCGCGCGCGTGCGCGGCGTGATCAGGGTCTCGATGTCCTCGATCACGGGCACGAAATCGTGCTCGGCAAGACAGGGATAGTGCACCGCGACGCCGCCATTCAGCACCACCGCTGCGGTCCAGAGCGGGTAGTCGGGCGCGGGAACCAGCACTTCGTCGCCGGCCTCGAGCAATGCGCGCAGCGTCAGGTCGATGAGTTCGCTCACCCCGTTGCCGATCCACACGTGTTCCATGCCGGCACCGAAGGCTCCGCGCTCCTGTTGTTGCGCCGCGATCGCCTCGCGCGCCTCGGGCAGGCCCTGCTGATGGCAATACGCCTCGCTCTGGGGCAGGCCGAGCGCCACCGCATCGCGCAGGTGCGCGGGCGTCTCGAATCCGAACACGCCGGGATTGCCGATGTTGAGCTTGATGACAGCCCGGCCGCCGGCTTCGAGCTCGCGCGCGCGTCGGGCCAGTTCCCCACGAATCTCGTAGCGGACGTCGCGCAACCGGTGCGCCGGGGCGGGGTCGTGGATCGCGGTCATGGTCAGGTAGCAGTGCCGAGGCGCGCGATGCTAACGGAAGCCACGCCCCCGGGCCCCGGACAGGGCGTGGCGATGCGCGGGCGCCGCGCCGGTACCCATGACTGAAGACAGGGAGTGACCTCCGGCCCATGGCGTCGTCGTGAGCCACTGTTATAGTTAACTACAACACCAGTTCAAACCGGCCTTCTGCCGGAGAACTGGCGTCTGGAGACCGTCATGAACCGTTTTGAATTCGAGGAAGTCCTGTTCTCAGCGCTCTATGCCCCGATGCGCGAGGCCTACAATCGCCTCGAGGCCGACACGGCGGAAGACCCCGAGTCAGGCGTCGACACCGACCTCGCCGCCACCGATCCGGTGCATGCCGCGCTTCGAAGCTGAGTTGCCGCGGCGAGTCGAGGACGCAGCGGCTACTTCCAGCGCTGGCGCACGCTCGGCGTCACGAGCAGGCCAACCAGCGCCAGCAGCGCGAACACCAGCTCGTACACCACGGCGCCGATCAGGTACGGCGTGACCGTGCCACCGGCCAGCATCAGCGCCCCGCGGACGAGGCCAATGCCGCCGTGCGTCGCGAGCAGCAGCGCGAGCCCGGCGCGGACGTGCGGCCGTTGCGCGGCTGCCATCAACATCAGCAGGCCGATGCCGATCTCGATGCCGCCGTAAAACGCACCCATCTCGATGCGCGTGACCGCGTCCGCACCGAGAGCCACGCCCGCGCGCGCCAGCCAGCCGATGGGATCGAGCGTGAGCAACACCCCGAAGACCAGCATGCCCAGCGCGGCGATGAAGAGAATGACGCGCGACCAGGTCGGTGGTGTCGAGACTTGCATGGAATTTTCCCCGGGGATGAGCGGATGACGTGTCGTATTACGACAAACCGCAGGTGTGCGTGACATGAATTGGCCGCACCGGCCGGCGGCACCTTTCGGGAAGCCTTCCGAGCGCCAAGGCCAAAAGTCCGTGGATGGCGGAGATGCCGCCAAGGGCGACGGGCCCTGTGCAGGTCCGAGCCCGCGCCCGCGAATCCATCGAGTGCGCGATCGAATCGCGGCGGCGCGTTCCTGCTCCGCGAAACCTCTTGACGTGCACAGAGGATCCCAGGCGACGAGCGCTTCGCCCGCTGCGGTGCGGCGCATCGACGACGACGTCGCACGCCAGACCGCAACGACCGCCTGAGCGGCGTTCCGGAGTTGTCACCGAAGGAGCGCCGGAACGCTAGAATCCGGGCATGACCGAACCGGCCACGCCGGCAGACCTCCACGCGATCGGCTGGCGGGGCGATCCCGCCGAGGCCCTGCGCGACGCCGCCC
>JBGTIG010000348.1:0-1801 GCA_041745755.1 Lysobacterales bacterium | reverse complement strand
CCCGCGCCTCCCCTCGCGACGCCGCCGCCATCGGATTCATTGCCAGAACGCAAGCAGGAGTCGCGTGCGGCCCCCGCAGCCCTCGGGGAGACCCCGGTCACCCCGGTGGATCAGAGGAACGTCGATCCCGTCAGCGTCGAGTCCATCGAAGACGCCTCCACCTCGCTTGAAGCGGCCCTGATCGCGGTACGCGCTGCGCGGGCCCGGGGCGATAACGAGCACGCGCGTGCGCTGCTCGACGCCATCGCCAGAATGCACGGGGCACGCAGCATTCCGGAGGACTTGCAGACGCTTCTCCGATGATTATATCGTTTATATTCAGTTAGATAGGGAATACATCTAGAACTGAAATTACTCGCCGCGATCGCGCTATCCGACAGCCCCTGCCCTGGTTCCATTTCTGAGTCAGTCGATATTGCGCAACATCGCTTCGAGCAGCGGAGGGACAGCGCTGGTGGCGTGCTCGAGGTGGCCATGGATTTCCTCGATACTGATCTCGGCAGCGGGTGCCTCCCCGGCTGGCCCGCATCCTGCCGCCCAGTTCGCGACCAGCGCAACACAGGCGTATTCGAGGCCGAGTTCTCTGGCAAGCGCGGCTTCGGGCATGCCCGTCATGCCGACCAGGTCGCAACCGTCGCGCCGCATGCGCGCGACTTCAGCCACCGTCTCGAGCCGCGGTCCCTGGGTCGTTGCGTACACGCCGTCCGCGACGAGCGGGATGTCGGCGACCCTTGCGGCAGCCATGAGCTTCTCGCGCAATCGTTCGGTGTAGGGCGCACTGAAATCGATATGCCGTACCTCGGCGTCGTCCATGTCCGCGAAACTGCTGGCGCGGCCGTGCGTATAGTCGATGAGCTGGTGCGGCAGAACGAGCGTCCTCGGTCCCATGTCGCTCCGGATGCCGCCCACTGCGTTGATTCCGATCACGCTTCGCGCACCTATCGCGTGCAGCGCCCACACGTTTGCGCGGTAATTGACGCGGTGAGGCAGGATCGAATGCGACTCGCCGTGTCGCGCAAGGAAAGCGACGCGGACGCCACCGAGATTACCGAGAACGATCGGCGACGAGGGCGCGCCGTAGGGCGTAGTAGCGACATGCGCGTGCTGATCGCGCAGTGACTGCAATTGGTAGAGTCCGGTGCCGCCGATGATCGCAAGTTCCGGCGGGGCCTCGCCGCCGGTCCTCGCCTGGCGAGTGCCGTTCGCAACCAGCGCATCGGGTGTGGAACCGGTGTGGCGCGCGGCGCTCACAGAGCGTAGATCGCCGGCAGGTTGCGGCCCTGTTCGTGGTAGTCCATGCCGAAACCGAATACATAGCGATCAGGCACCGTGAGACCTGCGTAGTCCGCGGCGATACCCGCCACGCGACGCGAGTGCAGCTTTTCGCACAGCACGGCCACGCGCACGTCGGCTGCCCGCGCTCCCTCGCAGTACTCGCGCACGGCCAGCAGCGTCCTGCCTTCGTCGAGGATGTCGTCGACCAGCAATACCCTCCGGTCCCGCAGCGAAACCTGCGGAGGCTTGATCCAGCGGAGTGCGCCGCCGCTGGTGGCGCCGCGGTAGCGAGTGGCATGCAGGTAGTCGAATTCGACGTCGATACTGAGCGCCACCGCAAGATGGGCCGCGAACACCATGCCGCCGTGCATGAGCGTGAGATAAAGCGGGCGCTCGCCTCCCTCGTACTCCGCGCTGATCGCCGACGCCATGCGGGCAATGGCCGCGTCCAGCGCGGCGCGCGGATGCACGCACTTGGCGCGCCGGAGCGCATCCTCGAGTCGCTCGGGCGGACTCATGCGGGAAC